>JAIFNF010000159.1 GCA_020047885.1 Gammaproteobacteria bacterium
AAGAAAAAAGGCATGAGTTGGCGTGAAGCTGGAAGCCGAGGTTTAGGTATTCTAAGAGTGATCGATCTCAATCATCAATGGCAACGCTTCTAGTTCCCCGTGGAAGCGGCTAACGATTCGGAACAGCTACGATTAGCCGTATATTCGTAAGCGATCACGGGAAAATTTACACGAGGAGAATTATTAGCGGCGCTCCAGGGCGAATTGAGCGCGGATCATCGCTTCGTCGCCCAGACCCTTCGTCATCACCTCCGGGCTTTGGAGGCGCAGTGGGCTGACCTCGAACGCTATCTGGTGGAGGCGCTCCAGCCCCATGAGGCGGCCCTGCAACTGCTGATGACCATGCCCGGCATTGATCGGTTGGCCGCGGCGAAACTCCTGGTTGAAATCGGGGTGGACATGACCGCGTTTGGCAACGCGGGACGGCTGTGCAAAGGGGCGGGGGTCTGTCCCGGCAACGACGAGTCCGCTGGCAAACGCCGCCGGGGCGATACCGCACCGGGCAACCGCTATGTCCGCACCCTCCTCTGCCAAATCGCCTGAGCCGCAGTACGAACTACCAGTCAGTTTAAGAGCCGTTTCCAGAACTTGGTCAGTCGTCGGGGGACCAAGAAGGCGATCGTCGCCATCGGCCATAAAGTCCTCAAGACGGTGTTTGTGCTGCTGTCGCGCCAGGTGCCTTATCACGATTCCAGGGTCGATTACGAAGCGCTGGCGGTCAAACGGAACGCGCCACGCTGGATCCGGCAGTTGCGGAAGTTCGGCTATCTGCCCAAGATGGCCTGAGTTCGCATCGACCGTGGTGAAAAAATCGTCGCGCAGGCGGCGAGGGGGTGGTTTGGCCTTCATCCGCCTGTACTTTCATGGCAACTCGTGCTGAGCGCAGCCGAAGCAAGGCCGGGGTATCTCACGGAAAATCTGATGACTGAACGTCGCCTGTTTATTCTCGACACCAACGTGCTGATGCACGACCCGAGCGCCATGTTCCGCTTCCAGGAACACGACATTTACCTGCCGATGATGGTGCTGGAGGAACTCGATCACGCCAAGAAAGGCGTTTCCGAAGTCGCCCGCAACGTCCGGCAAGCCAGCCGGTTTCTGGACGACCTGGTCGCCGGAGCTACCCAGGAGGCGATTGAACAGGGCTTGCCGCTGCCCGGCGCGCCCGATCCACAGGGTCAACCCACCAGTGGTCGGCTGTATTTCCAGACCCGCCCCACCCGACTCACTCCATCAATTCCCCTGCCCGGCAACGCCCCGGATAACGACATCTTGGGCATGGCGCTCACCCTGCGCCAGGATCATCCGCTCCGGCTGATCACGCTGGTATCCAAGGACATCAACCTGCGGATCAAGGCCGCCATTCTCGGCATTCACGCCGAGGATTATTACAACGACCAGGCGCTGAATGATGTCGATCTGCTGTACGGCGGCATCCGCGAACTGCCCATGGATTTCTGGGAAAGCCACGGTAAGGAACTGACCTCCTGGAAAGAAGATGGCCGCACCTTTTACCGGGTGCGCGGTCCTGAAGTCGGCCAGTGGCATCCTAATCAAGGCTTGTTTGCCGCCGATGACAGCGCCGATTTCATCGTCCGCCAGCTTCAAGGTTTGGAAGCGGTGATTGAAGTGCTTCGAGACTACACCGCGCCCAATCATGCCGTTTGGGGAATTACCGCCCGCAACCGGGAACAGAATTTCGCCCTAAACTTGCTACTCGACCCGGAAATTGATTTCGTCTCCCTGCTCGGCTCGGCGGGGACGGGCAAAACCCTGTTGACGCTGGCGGCGGGGCTGGCGCAGGTGCTAGACGTTTTGCGCTACCGGGAAATCATCATGACCCGGGTCACGGTGCCGGTGGGTGAAGACATCGGCTTTCTGCCCGGCACTGAGGAAGAGAAGATGACGCCGTGGATGGGCGCGTTAATGGATAATCTTGAAGTGTTGGCGCCGAAAGAAGGTGGGGAATGGGGTCGCGCCGCGACTGCCGATTTATTAAGCAACCGGATCAAGATTCGCTCGCTCAATTTCATGCGCGGGCGCACTTTCCAAAGCAAATACCTGATTCTCGACGAGGCGCAGAATCTGACGCCGAAACAGATGAAAACGCTAATCACCCGCGCCGGACCAGGAACCAAGGTCATCTGCCTGGGCAATATCGCGCAAATCGACACGCCCTATCTGTCGGAAACCACTTCCGGCCTGACCTATGTGGTCGACCGTTTCAAAGACTGGCCGCATGGAGGCCATGTCACTCTACGGCGCGGGGAACGCTCCCGGTTGGCTGAGTTTGCCTCGGAGCAGCTCTAAATCTCTCCACCGCTAAAGACCGCTAAAGACTGAAAGGCCGTCTAAAAACTCCCTTTTCCCACGGGGAGAAGGGTTCGTGGATAGCCTGCGAATGTTTTCTGATCTCCCCTGTGCAAAACCACACCACCCAGGTTCGGGGCGGCGCTTGTCAAGCTGACCCGCTATCCGTACCATGCGGCGATTGCGGGTTAATCGGGAGTGTAAGAATATGTTTCGTGGCAGCATGGTGGCGGTGGTGACGCCGATGCAGGCGGATGGGGCGCTGGATTTTGCGGCGCTGGCGCGATTGGTGGAATTTCACATTGAGAACGGCACCGACGCCATCATTGCCGTCGGCACGACCGGTGAGTCGGCGACCCTGGATTTTGAAGAACATATCGCCGTCGTGAGCAAGGTGGTGGAACTGGTCAAACGGCGGATTCCCGTTATTGCCGGTACCGGCGCCAATTCCACCCGCGAGGCGCTGCATCTGACCCAAAGATCGATGGCGGCTGGTGCCGATGCCTGTCTGCTGGTCACGCCCTATTACAACAAGCCCACCCAGGAAGGGTTGTACCGCCACTACAAACTGATTGCCGACAGCGTGGCGATTCCGCAGATTCTCTATAACGTGCCAGGCCGCACTGCTTGCGACCTGAAGCCGGAAACGGTGGAACGGTTAGCCGATACGCCCAATATCATTGGTATCAAGGAAGCCAGTACGCTGGAGCGCATTCAGGAACTGGTGCGCCGCTGTGGCGACCGACTGGATGTCTACAGCGGCGATGATGGCCTTGCCGCCGAAGCCATGCTCAGTGGAGCCAAGGGGAATATCTCGGTCACGGCCAATGTCGCGCCACGCCTGATGCACGAGTTGTGCGCTGCCGCACTCGCCGGTGATCGCGTTCGCGCCGAGGCCATTAACCGTCAGGTGGCCGGCTTGCACAAGGCGCTGTTCCTTGAATCCAACCCCATCCCGGTGAAATGGGCGGTCGGCCAACTGGGTCTGATTCCCCCAGGTATTCGCTTACCGTTAACCTCACTATCAGAACCGTTCCAGCCCGCAGTGCGGGCGGCGATGCAACAGGCTGGAGTGCTTTGACCGATATGACGATGACCCCGTTTTCACCTTTCCCGTGGCGCGTGACCGCGCTATCCGTTGCAACCGCGATGGCGCTGGCGGGCTGTTCCAAGAATTTTGATACATTGCTGCCGGATCGGCGGCCGGATTACCGGCAAAGTACGATTTCGCAACCGCTGGAAATTCCACCGGATCTCACCGCCTCGACTATCGATGATACCCTGGCCGTGCCCGAGATCAATCCGTCCGGCACCGCCAGCCTGTCGGCCTATTCCAAGGAACGAGGCGGTCCGCAACCACAGGCCAAACCGTCCGAAGCGGTATTGCCGCCGCAGCCGGGGATTACCTTGCAACAGGATGGTAATCAGCGCTGGCTGGTGATTGCGGCACCTGCCGATCAGGTTTGGCCGAAAGTCCGGGAGTTCTGGACGACAACCGGCTTTGCCTTGAAGCGCGATGATCCGACCATTGGCATCATGGAAACCGACTGGCTGGAGAATCGCGCCGATATTCCTGAAGACGGCATTCGCAGCCTGTTGAAGAAATATCTGGACATGGTGTATGCCGCGCCCACCCGCGACAAGTTCCGCACCCGGCTGGAGCGCAGCGCCGATGGCCGGAATACGGACGTTTATCTAACGCACTATGGCGTTGAGGAAGTCGCGGTTGGCGGGTCTAGCGCCAGCGCCACGAATACCTATACATGGCAACAGCGCCCGGCCAGCCCGGAACTGGAGGCCGAAATGCTGAATCGGCTGTCCGTCTACCTGGGCGCTTCGGAGAAACGCGCCGAGGCGCAGCAAGCCAAAGACGGCGCTGCGCCAACCGGTTCCCGGGTTCAGTTGACCGAGGAAGGCGGTGAGAGTCGGCTGGTGATCAGCGAAGACTATTCCCGCGCCTGGCGGTTGGTCGGGTTGGCGCTGGACAGCAGCAATTACGCGGTCGAAGAGCAGAATCGCAGTCAGGGTCTGTATGTGGCGGAGTACCGTGATCCAGAACTGGAAAACCAGAAAAATCAGGATGAAGGCTGGCTGTCCAAGCTGGCGTTCTGGCGCAGCAGCAAACCGGATGCGCCACCGCCGGGCACCCGTTATCGGGTTCGACTGTCCGGGCAGGGCACGCAGACCCTGGTCGTCGTCCGCGATATCAACGATCAGCCTGACAACTCGGCGGGTGCCCGGCAGGTGCTGGACGTGTTGCAGAAAACCATTAAGTAGCTGTTCGTTAACCGGTTGAATATTCGAATCCAGCGTCTGCCACCGCAACTCATTAGTCAGATCGCTGCGGGCGAGGTGGTAGAACGCCCCGCCTCGGCGATCAAGGAGTTGCTGGAAAACAGTCTCGACGCCGACGCGACCCGTATCACGGTGGAAGTGGAGCAGGGCGGTGTCCGGTTGATCCGGGTGCGCGATAACGGTTCCGGCATCCCGCCCGATGATCTGGCGCTGGCGCTGACCCGCCATGCCACCAGCAAAATCGCCAGTTTCGATGATCTCCAACACGTCGCCAGTCTCGGCTTTCGTGGCGAAGCCTTGCCCAGCATGGCCGCCGTTGCACGGCTCACGCTCACTTCCCGGGCGGCTGGACAGGATACCGGCTGGCGGATCAGCGGCGATGGCGGTGAGACGGTCGAGGAGCCGACTCCGGCACCACATCCGCTGGGGACGACGGTGGAAGTGCGCGATCTGTTCTATAACGTGCCCGCCCGCCGCAAGTTTCTCCGCAGCGAACGCACCGAGTTTGGCCACATCGAGGATGGGGTGCGCCGATTGGCGTTAAGCCGCTTCGAGGTCGGGTTCAGTCTGTGGCATCACCAGAAGCCGGTCTTCGATTTGGAGCCAGCGACCACTCAGCAGGAGCGGGCGTTACGGGTGGCGGAACTGTGCAGCCGGGAATTTGCCGCAGCCAGCGTCTTTTTTGACCGGAATGAGAGTGGGTTGCGGTTGTGGGGCTGGCTGGGCTTGCCGGCGACTTCCCGGGCGCAAGCGGATATGCAGTATTTCTTCGTCAATGGTCGACCGGTTCGCGACCGGGTGATGAGTCATGCACTGCGACAGGCCTATCAGGACATTCTCTATCAAGACCGGCAACCGGCAGCAGTGCTGTACCTGGAACTCGACCCGTCCGCCGTCGATGTCAACGCGCATCCTGCCAAGCAGGAGGTGCGGTTCCGCGAATCGTCAGCTCTGCATGAATTTATCCGCCGTGCGGTACAGACGGCTTTAGCTGAAGTGCGTCCGGGAACCGCGCCGCCCCCCGCGCCCCAGGCCAGCGAGCGGTTATGGTCCTCGGTCAGCAGCCGATTCAACCCCGGTTCCGACGCGGCCAAACCGGCGGATGCCCGCCAGGTCAACGAACGGCTCACGGTTTACGGGCAACTCCATCCCGCCTCGGAACCCGTAGCGACTGGCGAGATTTCTCAACCGGTAGCGCTGCCGGTTATTCCCGAAACGGTCGCGGAATCGCCGCCACTGGGTTACGCGCTGGGGCAATTGCACGGCGTTTATGTGGTGGCGGAGAACGAAGATGGGCTGGTGGTGGTGGATATGCACGCTGCCCATGAGCGCATCCTGTATGAACGGCTGAAAACCGCGCTGGTGGCGGGTGCGATTCAGACACAGACGCTCCTGACCCCGGTCACGCTGACGATCAGCCCGCAGGAACAACGCCAGGTTGAAGAACATGGCGCGTTGTTTGCGAAAGCCGGGCTGGAATTGACGATGCTGGGACCGGAGACGGTGGCGGTGCGGCAAATTCCAGCCCTGTTGGCGGGATCGAATATTGTCGGGCTGGTGCGCGATATGTTGGCGGATCTGGTGGCGCATGAGACCAGTGACCGAACTGAGACGGCCATTTTGGCCTTGTTGGCCAGTTTGGCCTGTCACGAAGCCGTGCGTGCCCATCGTCCGCTGAATTTGTTGGAAATGAACGCTCTGTTGCGCGATATGGAACACACTGATCGCAGCGGCCAGTGCAATCATGGCCGACCCACCTGGATTCAGTTGACCCTGGACGAACTGGATCGGCTGTTTCGGCGTGGGCGTTAGCGCCTGTGACTGATCCGCGTCCCCCGGTCCTGTGCCTGATGGGACCCACCGCGTCCGGGAAAACGGCGTTGGCGG
>JAIFNF010000125.1 GCA_020047885.1 Gammaproteobacteria bacterium
GCTCAGTCGAGCCGTCGCAAGACCCCGGTGAAACCGGCCTCAGTGAAGCAGGAAATGAGCCGTGTCCTAAAATGTCATGGTTGATGCAACGATTCTGAATCAATGTCCTCATAGCAATCCGGGGTGAAACGCGGGGTGCAGATCGCCAGAAAGATCAGGTCGGCGCTGCCTATATTTGTAATACGCTGCGCGATTCCCGGCGGGATAATGACCACTGCGCCGGGCATGACGACCTCCGGGGGTAGCTCGCCCACCTCAACGAGCCCCTGACCTTCGAGAATCACATAACGCTCGGTCACACCCGGCAAACGGTGCCATCGGGTAGCAACGCCCGGCTCCACTCGGGCGCGGGCTATCGAAACACTCTGATCGTCAGGTGAATTCCACCACTCGTTGATATGGCAGCGTTCAGCAAAGTAGTACTCGGCAGTGGCGTCGTCATGCAGAATGCGGGGTTGCCGTGAGGTCGGCATGGTAGGTTCCTCGATGTCCGTCAGTGGCCTACCGGATTCCATACCGCTCCTCCAGCCACCCGAATACCGCCCGCAGCGCCATCGCTTCGCCGCCTTCCGGGCGTCCGGGTCGAGCCTTGAGATTCCAGGCCATCAGGTCGAAATGCGCCCAGGGGATGCCGGCCGGCACAAATTCCTTGAGGAACAATGCAGCAGTAATGGCTCCGGCGTGGGGTGAATCGGACGCATTAGCGATGTCGGCAATTTTGCTGTCCAGCATTTGCCGGTAGGGTGGATGCAGCGGCAGTCGCCAACAGTGATCCTGTTCCCGTTCCGCTACCGCCAGCAGCGCGGACGCCAGCGCTTCATCGTTGCAAAACAGCGCTGGCACTTCCGTTCCGAGCGCTGTTCGCGCCGCGCCGGTCAACGTGGCGAAGTCGATCATCACCGCAGGCTGTTCGGTTCCCGCTTCGGCCAGGGCATCGCAGAGGATCAGCCGACCTTCGGCGTCGGTGTTGTGAATTTCAATGGTCAACCCCTGCCGGGATCGGAGGACATCACCGGGCCGGAAAGCGTTGCCGGCCACCGCGTTGTCCACTGCGGCCACTAGAACGCGCAACCGGATGGGCAAACCCGCGCTCATCACCAACCGCGCCAGTCCCAGCGCTGTCGCTGCGCCGCCCATATCCTTTTTCATCAATCGCATGGCGCCGGACGATTTCAAATCCAGTCCGCCGCTGTCAAAGCAGACGCCCTTGCCGATGAGCGTCACTTTGGGGTGCGCGGGATCGCCCCAGCGCAGATCCAGTAAGCGCGGTGGATGGGTACTGGCGCGACCCACGGCGTGAATGACCGGGAAATTGTGCGCCAGTAGTTCATCGCCCACGGTCTGCGCAAAGGTCGCGCCGAAGTCCTGAGCGAGCGTTTGCATCACTTGGGCGAGATGTTCCGGCATCAAGTCTTCGGCGGGGGTGTTAATCAGGTCGCGAACCTGGGTCATCGCGGCGACGATCCGCTGAATACGCCCGGCGTCGCAGGCAGGCGGGATCGCTAGTCGTGCCATGACCTGTTTCGGTGCCTTGTACCGGGTAAACTGGTACGCGCCCAGCGCCCAGCCGGTGGTCAGCCGCTCCAGTTGTCGAGGCGTAAAGTCAGCCTTCAAGCTGTAATCACCTTCTGGCAAGGTCGCGGGCAGGCTACCCAAAGCCCAAAGATCGTCGGCTCGGTCAATGCCGACAACCACGGTTTGCCATTGACCGTCGACGCCGGGCACCAGGCTGAAACGGCCCGATTTGGCTTTGAAGCCGGTTGCGGTCAGCCAGTCGCGCTGCGTGGTATTCTGCTGTGCCAGCCAGGTGGGGAACTCACTTTCGATGACCAGAATGACCGGAATGCAGTGAGGCGTCGGGCGGGGTAGTAAACTGAGGTTCATACAGGTCTCTCCGAGAATAGTAATTTGGCGGTAACCGTTCACCCCCACACCCTGGCCCTCCCCCTCTCCATTCATGGGGAGGGGGTTGGGGGGAGGGGTCTGAACGCCTACATTGGGCGCAAATTCGGCGCAACATCCGTGCAGTATCGTCTTTTGCCTTAAAACTGAACATTGAAAATTCCCATGTACCGACTCTTCGATCAGCGTTTAAACCGTCTCATTAACGCCCATCCCGGCACCCTGTTCGATGGTCGCCTGCTGGGTCTGGAGCGCGAGGCGTTGCGGGTTGCGCCGGACGGCTATATTTCCCAGGTTCCGCATCCGGCAGCGCTGGGTTCCGCGTTGACCCATCCATTTATCACCACTGATTATTCCGAATCGTTACTGGAATTTATTACCCCGCCGTTGCCGAGTCCCGAGGCGGCACTGCAATTCCTGGATGAGATGCACCGGGCGGTTTATCCCCACATTGGCGATGAGTTGCTGTGGTCGGCAAGTATGCCCTGCATTTTAGCCGGTGAGGCCAGCATTCCCATTGCGGAATACGGCCATTCCAACTTGGGTCGGATGAAGCACGTCTACCGGCAGGGACTGGCCTGGCGCTATGGGCGGATCATGCAGGTCATCGCCGGTATTCACTTTAACTTTTCGCTACCGGACGAGTTCTGGATCGCATTTCAGGCGACGGAGTGCGACCGACGTTCGCTCCAGGATTTCCGTTCCGAATCGTATTTCGGCTTGATTCGCAACCTGCAACGCTTTGGTTGGCTGATCCTGTTTCTGTTCGGCGCATCGCCAGCGGTCTGCAAGTCGTTCCTCGATGGCAAAGCGACCACCCTGCCGGACTACGATGACCACACCTGCTATGGACCTTATGCCACCTCGTTGCGGATGAGCAATGTGGGCTATACCAACCGCACCGAGAAGAAAAGCGGCGTTAATGTCTGCTACAACTCATTGCCGGAATACATCGCCAGCCTGACCCAGGCAACCCGGATTCCCTGGCCACCTTACGCACAGATCGGCGTCAAAGTGGACGGTGAATATCGCCAACTCAACGCCAACATTCTGCAAATCGAGAACGAGTATTACACCGCGATGCGGCCCAAACAGCCGCCGCGGGGTAATGAAAAACCGACAATCGCGTTAAAGCGGCGGGGCGTGAGCTACGTGGAACTCCGGTCGGTAGACATCAATCCGCTGGAGCCACTGGGCGTCAATGTCAGTCAACTCCGCTTTCTGGAAGCATTTTTATTGTTCTGCCTGCTGGCCGAGTCGCCGCCCCGGGATGCTGAAGAACGGCAGATGATTGATGATAATCAAATGGCCACGGCGCTGACCGGCCGCGATCCAGCGCTGATCCTGCACCGTCGCCGCGCCCCGGACGTACCCTTGCGCCAGTGGGCGGAGGACATTCTTGGGCAGTTACAACCGGTCTGCGAGTTGCTGGACAGCGACGGGGAAGGGCAGCTTTATGCGGCAGCGCTGGCCGAACAGCGGGACGTATTGGCTAATCCGGAGCGCACGCCTGCGGCACGGATGCTGACGGAAATGCAGGTTAGTGGTGAAAACTTCTTCCGCTGCGCCCGACGACTGTCCGAACAGCATCGCCGCTTTTTTGAAACGCCACCCCTGACCGAAGAACGCGCACTGTTCCTCCGCCAGACCGCCGAGCAGTCATGGCGTGAACAGCAAGCGATTGAAGCCAGTGATCATCTATCTTTTGACGAGTTCCTGAGCCGCTATTTCGCCCAGGAATGATACAAAACAAATTCCCCTCCTTGGCCAAGGAGGGGTGGCGCGTAACGCCGGGGTGGTTCGGGATGATTACTTCAGCAATGCGCGGATTGTTGACGACGTCATCACCTTACCCTCGCCGCGATAGGCTTCGTGATTCGCCTCAATGTCATTGAGCTTATAGAGATAGTTCACCATCAGCCCGGCGGACTGGGTCATGCCTTTATCCGAGGTATCGCCCAGCCAGTTCAGCCGCTCAATGCGCGAACCATTGGACAGATGGAAGCCCGCCACCCGATCCAGCACCGACCCGCCATCGCGCTTTTCCTTGACCAGATAATGCGCGCATAACCGCATCAAGGGGTGTTTCAGCGCCTTGGTCAGTTCCGGCTTCTGCGCCCACTCCGGCGTGTGCAGCAAGGTTTTCAGCGAAGCCGGTTCCTTGCCGGTACCCGCCGCACTCGCTAGCGCCTTGCGTTCTGCCGCCGTCAACAGTTCAGTTTCGGCATCCTTGCCCGTCTCCGGGTCATTCAGTTGACGGTCCAGCCAGTTCCGGAAGCCGGGAATCGGGGACAGGGTAGCGAACGTTTTGAGGTTCTTGAATTCCCCGGCTAGTTCATCCACGACCCGCTTAATCAGGAAATTGCCGAAGCTGATCCCGCTCAGACCTTCATGGGCGTTGGAAATGGAATAGAAAATCGCCGTGTCCGCCTTGTGCGGATCGACAACGGGTGCCGATTCGTCGAGCAGGGTCTGGACATTGTCGGCGATGCCGTGCACCAGCGCGACTTGGACAATGATGAGCGGTTCGTTCGCCATGCGGGGATGGAAGAACGCAAAGCAGCGCCGGTCAGCGCTGAGCCGGTTTTTCAAATCGTCCCAACTACGAATGGGATGGACGGCTTCATAGGCGATCATCTTTTCCAGTAGCGACGCGGGGGAATCCCAGGTAATGCGGCGCAGTTCCAGAAAACCGACATCGAACCAGGACACCAGCAGCGATAACAAATCCCGCTCCAGCGCTGCCAGCGTCGGGTCGTCCTTGCTCAGGCGCAGCAATTCCTCGCGCAAATCAACCAGGAACAGGAAGCCCTCGGGTAGCGCATTCAGTTGCGTCAGCAGGCGCAGGCGCGGGGGTTGCAGAGCCTGCCGCAGCGCCCGTTCAGCCTTGACGCGTTCCCGAGGATCAGAGCCGGCTTTTTGTAAGCCCGTGACGGCGTTATCCACGGCCTTGCGGTCGATATCGAATTCACTGGCCAGGATTTGCAGAAACCGCTGGCGACCCTGGGCATTCAACGACAGGTAAATACGACCCAGATTGGCGGCGCGGGCGCGGGCGGACACTTCGCCACCGCGCGCTTCCAGACAGTCGCGCATCTGGTTTTTCAATGCCTCCGCATCTTTGTCGGGCAGATGGGGACTGGGGACTGCCGAAAATAGCCCTTCTCGCCAGTCGGCCATGTCGCGCCACGCCTCGCGGAGGTTGTGCATCGTGCGATCCAGGACATTGGCTCGGGAGATTTCAGATTCGCGTAAGGTCAGTTCAGTCATAACGTAAGCGCCTCAAAGTTCAAGGTCTACCGCAAGGGTTGCAGGGCGTTAAGGTCATCAGCATAAGTCTTTTTTATGACGGTTCTTCCGTGAACCCTTAAATTTGGCCGGCCATCGTGACGCCGTCTTCGAGCAGAATCTCCATTTCCGCCAGCATGACTTCTTTCAGTCCCAGAGATTGGGCTTCGGGCGTCGCCGCCAGGGAGATATGCGCATCGCCTTGATCTAAACCAATCCCCAGCTTTTCGCAGGCCTGATCGACCAGACGGACGATCACCAACAATAACTGCGTATTATCATAGGGTTCCTTGTGGTGATCGCGGGCGACGGTGCAATACTCCTCAGACAGATTCCAGCGTTTCATCAACACATAGCCCTGGGCGTTATGCAGATTACTGTTCAAAATTTCGTGCAACAGCGTCTCCGGGAGATCGTCTTCACCGGGGTTGCGGTCCGCGTACAATTCGTCCATGACTCGCAGGATGATCAGTTGGCCGATATTATGCAGCAACCCGGCCAGGAAGGCGTTGTCCGCCTGGGGCTGGTAGCCACACCGCCGAGCCAGCCACTGACTGCCCATCGCCGAGGCGAAGGCGTGTTGCCATAACTTGGTCATGTAGCGGTTCAGCAGTGGGCTACGGATGAGATAGAGACTGCGTTGCGAGAGCGCCATCGCCAGGGTCGCCACCTGACGAACACCCAAGCGGATAATCGCCTTCTGGATGGTGGTGATGTTTTGCAGACCCTTGTAATGCGCCGAGTTAGCCGCCCGCAAAATCTGGCTGGCCAACGCCTGATCGCCCACAATCATCCTTTCGAGATCAGCCACACGGGTCTTGGGATCATGGAGGGCCTGTTGCAGTTTCATGGCCACGGCAGGAAAGGCCGGTAATTGCAATTGATTGGAAGCAAAGGCGCGGATGATGGATTCGTGTAATGAGGGTTGATGCATAAAGCCGCTCTTTCAGGGATCCGGGTTAAAAACCAGCCATGGGACATCTTGGGCCGCAACCACTTCAATCATCCGTTCGTGGATCGATGGGTGGCTCGCGGTCATGCGATGCCTACCAAACGTTTCAGTTCAATCAGCGGCCTGGGCTTATCGAGACGGGGGAGGTAGCGGAAGACTTCGGCCAGGGTGGTGTCGCCTCGCGACGCCTTGACCAGACCGTCTTCCATCAGCGTGACCATGCCCGACGTTTCCAGACTGATCCGCCGGATCTCATGCGACGTGCATTTTTGCAGAATGGCGTCCTTGACGCTCACATTCAGGACCAGCAATTCAAACA
>JAIFNF010000235.1 GCA_020047885.1 Gammaproteobacteria bacterium
AAATAGCCATCAGTCATATCGA
Organism: Gammaproteobacteria bacterium; assembly: GCA_020047885.1. The sequence continues at coordinate 23 of JAIFNF010000235.1, forward strand.
GAATATATCAATAATAAATTCTTCAAAATACATAAACTAGCAGCCAATCGTTGCCTTGAAGATCTAGGGGATGAACCAACTTTTTTGAGAAAAATTTTATTGGATAATCCAAATGATCAGTTAGCTAGAGCAAGATATTTATCTATTAGAACGCCAAAACTAATAAATGATGACAAAGATCAGGGGCTATTATTTTTTTCTATCAGGTTGTCTATATTTATTTTTAGCATAATTTTTATTTCTTTGGTAATAAACCCTGTATTTGGTGGCTTTATATCACTGTGTATAGTAGTGCCAATAATTTACTCAAAGAAAAAGTCTATTCAAAAGGAATCAAATAAAAAATTATTTTTATTATGGTTAAGCATAAAAATTTTAATTTTTTCCATACTTTTTTTACTTATATCTTCTCTTCTCTGGCATCACAAAGTTATCCATCCTGTTATTGCCAGCCTTCTTCCATCACTTTTGATGATGATGCCAATAATTATAAAAGATAAGTTTTTGATACGTACTGCTGATCATGAATTAGGTCCCCTACCATGGTCTGCCGTACTTATGAAGGAGGATACTATCAAACGTCGTTTCTCTCCAAATAGTTTATCTGTACCATCAACACAGCCGCCTCAACAAAATTGAATTTTAACCCATGATAATTCCCTCTTGGCCCCGCTGGATTGAAGACCTGCGCCGATTATTACCGATTCGCGCCCAATTCGTGTTCACCGGCAACATCCGCGACGCCTTTCTCACGCCCATTGAAAACGGCCTGGCTCCGATGCGGTTCATTGACTGCCTGTGGGAAGCCTTGCGCCCAATGGGCTATGAATTCCTGCTGCTGCACGACCGGGTTGATGGGCTAAACATCTACCCTGATGAACCCGCCCGCCGTGAATCAGCCGCCCAAGCGCTGAACCTCAACGCCCTCAGCCAAGGACCTGCGGAAGTCTCCATCGCCCGCCTCCCCGAACACCTCCGCACCGCCGTGGTTGGCGCCAGCATCCGCATGGCCGTCATCCTCGACTACGCCTCCCGCCTCACCCCCCAACCGCAATCATTAGCCCCAGCCGACCTCGAATTTTTCACCGCCTGCGAAAAACTCGCTCAAACCGCCCATCCCATCGTCGCCGGAGACGGCCCCCCGCTCTACAACCCGATCTTCTGGCTCTGCCACCGCGATAGCGACCTCCCCTCCTGGTTCCCCCTTGATAACGAAACCATCCACGCCATCGCCCTCCCGCAACCCGACCTTGAAGAGCGACACAAAGCCGCCGAAGTCCTGGCTCCCGCCTTTGCCGGCCACGATACCGCCACTCCCGCCCAACTCGCCGAGTTCACCAAAACCTTCGCCGAACTTAGCCAGAGCATGACCCTCCGCGCCCTGCTCGACATCACCCAACTCGCCCGCGCCCAGTCGCTCGGCCTGACCGAAATCGCCGACGCCGTGCGCTGCTACAAAGTCGGCGCTCTCGAAAACCCCTGGAAACGCGACCTGCTGCGCGAACGCATCCGCAACGCCCGCGACCAGATCAATAAACGTGTCAAAGGCCAGTCCCAGGCCGCCATCAAAACCGTGGACATCCTCATGCGCTCAGTCATGGGGCTGACCGGCGCCCAAGCCAGCGCCCGGGGTGCCCGCCCGCGTGGCGTCCTGTTCTTCGCTGGCCCGACCGGCGTCGGCAAAACCGAACTCGCCAAAAGCATCACCGAAATCCTGTTTGGCGACGAACGCGCCTACATCCGTTTCGACATGAGCGAATTTGCCGCCGAACAGGCCGACGCCCGCCTGCTCGGCGCACCGCCCGGCTATGTCGGCTATGACGCTGGCGGCGAACTCACCAACGCCGTGCGCGAACGCCCGTTCAGCGTCATCCTGTTCGACGAGATCGAAAAAGCCCACCCGCGCATCCTCGACAAATTCCTGCAAATCCTCGAAGACGGTCGCCTGACTGACGGGCGCGGCAACACCGTCTACTTCTCCGAAGCCGTCATTATCTTCACCTCCAATCTCGGCATTTTTGTCGAAGGTCCCGACGGCCAGCGGATCCCGAATGTCACTGCTGGCGAACCCTATGCTGACGTCGAGTCCAAGATTCGGCGCGCCATCCGCGACCACTTCCACTACATTCTGAATCGCCCGGAAATCCTCAACCGCATCGGCGACAACATCGTGGTCTTCCAATTCATCGCCCCGGACATCGCGGGTCAGATTTTTGAAGGGATGCTCAACAACGTGCGGCAGCGGGTGATCGACGAACACGACGGCCTGACGCTGATCATTCCCCCGGATCTTCAGGAGCGCCTGCGCGACTGGTGTACGGCGGATCTGTCCAATGGCGGACGCGGCATCGGCAACCGGCTGGAAACCACGTTCGTCAATCCCCTGGCTCGCGCCCTCTTTGACCTGGACCTGACTCACCGTCGTACCGTCGAAATTCGCGACCTCCGCGAACAGGATCAGGTCTACAGCATTGATCTGGCATAATCGCCTGCATGTACCCCTGATTAACGGAAGGAGTCGCCATGTCCCGACCGGCTGAACACTTCATCACCGCCGCTGACTATCTCGCGCTGGAACGCCAGGCCGACACCAAAAGCGAATATTTGAACGGCGGTATCTACGCCATGAGCGGCGCCAGCAAGGAACACAACACAATCGTGTTTAATCTGGCGCATCGCATTGGCAGTCAACTCGATGGCAAACCGTGTCGAGGTTATGTCAACGATATGCGGGTCAAGGTCAGTCCGACCGGTCTGTACACCTACCCGGATGTGATCGTGGTTTGCGGCGAACCACAATTTGAGGATGATCAGTTCGATACACTGCTTAATCCCAAAGTGATTATCGAAGTACTGTCTGAAAGTACCGAGCAATATGACCGGGCCGATAAATTCGCCCATTACCGGACGCTGGATTCCCTGACGGATTATCTACTGGCAGCCCAGAATCAGCCGTTCATTGAACATTTCCAGCGGCAAGCCGACGGATCATGGCGGTATTCTGCGGTGCAAGGTCTGGACGCGGAGATCACCATCCCGGCGATAGGATGCGTATTGCGGCTGGCGGAAGTGTATCAATGGGTCGAGTTTCCTGAACCTCGTGGGCGTCTGCGTTTGGTATGAAGCCCTTACCCAGTGCTCTCATCCGGCTGAATAAAGCCCATTTTCCGGTCACGGTCCTCGGACCTGGGCGACGGATTGGACTCTGGGTGCAGGGCTGTTCCTTGCACTGTCGGGGCTGCGTCTCTCAAGACACTTGGGCCGTCGATAGCGGTACGACCCTGCCCGTCAACCTGCTGCTGGAGTGGTGTCAATCCGTCGCCGATGACCGCCTAGATGGCGTCACCATCTCCGGCGGCGAACCTTTTGAACAATCGGAAGCGCTGGCGGAACTGCTCGATGGTCTGCAGCAATGGCGGACCACGCGCCCCGAACCCTTCGATATCCTCTGCTACAGCGGCCTGTCCTACACCCGCCTGCAAACTGAATTCCCCAGCATCCTGGCCCGGCTCGACGGCCTCATTCCGGAACCCTATCTGAATCACCACCCCTTGGGTGAAGCCTGGCGCGGTTCCGACAACCAGCCCCTGATCGCCCTGAGTCCCCTGGGCGAAACCCGCTATGGCGCAACCGTCCCGCTGCCGCCCGCCCGCAAGCGACTCCAGATTAACGTCGAAAACGAAGCCGTTTGGTTCATTGGTATCCCCGACCGGGGCGACCTGGCGGATCTCGAACAGCGCTGCCGGGATCGGGGTCTGACCTTGGGAGAGGTGTCATGGCGTCCATAAGGCGCTGCCCGACCTGTCGCCGGGAAAACCCCGCGACGGCCATGATCTGCGGCCAATGTGGCTCCAGCATCGCCCATGTCCCGTTCTCCACGACGGCTCCGCCGCCTGCTGTGCCACCGTCCAGTGTGGAACCGGCACCGTCCCCCAGTCCACCCTCCGCCCCCTCTCGGTTCTGTCCCGATCCCGATTGCCAACTCGCTAATCCGCCTGACGCGGAACGCTGTCTCTATTGCAACACCTCTTTAACCGATGCGCCCCCCCGACCTGCAGAAGTACGCCGCATTCAACTGATCGGACCGTGGGGCGAGCACGACGTGCTCAATGAGCTGATCATCGGCCGTGACCCTGACAGCTCACCGCTGGCCCGTCATCTCGAACCCTGGGATAACATTTCCCGGCGGCACACGCGCCTGCAACGGGACGGCGACACGGTTCGGGTAGAAGATTTAGGCTCCACCAACGGCACATTCCTCAACGACATCCGCCTCACCCCTCACCAACCGACCCCCCTTCAAACCAACGCCACCCTGCGTCTGGCCAGCAATCTGCGCCTCGACCTCCGGTTCCTGCCATGAGCATCCCTGTCGTTCACATCGCCGCCATCACCCACCGGGGCAGCGTCCGCCCGGAGAATCAGGACGCTATTTTGATTGATGACTGGCTCAACCAGGATGCCATGACTGCCCCGCAAATCTGGAGTTTGCCGTTGGATCGACCGCGGCTATGCCTGACTGCTGACGGAATGGGCGGTCATGCGGGCGGCGCACAAGCCAGCCGCCTCGTCGCCGAATACTTCCGTGACCCCATCGGCGAACTGACCCCGGACGCCGACGCCCTCGCCCAGCATCTGCACGCCATCAACGCTGAACTCTACCGACGGATGGCGGATGATCCGGCGCTTGCCGGGATGGGTGCAACCGTCGCCGGACTGGTGCTGGGACCGGAACAAGTCGCCATCTTCAACGTCGGCGACAGCCGGGTCTACCGTCGCCAAGGTCCCTGGCTGGAACAACTGAGCATTGACGACAGTCCCCACAAAACCTATGGCGATCCGGATGCGAGTCGCGCCAGTCATGTTGTCACCCAGGCGCTGGGCGGCATGAACTGCTTGACCACGATTCTGCCCCATATCCAGCTTCATCCGCTGACGCCCAACCGCGAATACCTGATCTGCACTGACGGTCTCACCGACGCCCTCTCTCTGGATGAACTGGAAGCTGCAACGGGTAATGACATTGCTGTTGTCGCGCAAACCCTGCTGAATCTAGCGCTGGCGCGGGGGGCGGCGGATAATGTTTCGTTCATCTTGATCAAAACCGCTTGACCGGTGCCCTGCCGATCCATCGTCGGCAGACCGCCCTTGATTAACAAAAGGAGTCGCCATGTCCCGACCCGCTGAACACTTCATCACCGCTGCTGACTATCTCGCGCTGGAACGCCAGGCCGAAGCCAAAAGCGAATATTTCAACGGCGGCATCTACGCGATGAGCGGCGCCAGCCTCAAACACAATCGCATTGTTGCGGGTTTAGCGACAGCACTGGGTACTCAACTCAAGCGCAAGCCTTGTGAACCCTTTTTTGGAGATATGCGCGTCAAAGTCAGTCCCACCGGCCTGTACACCTATCCGGATGTGGTCGTGGTTTGCGGCGAACCGCAGTTGGAGGATCAACATTTCGATACTCTTCTCAACCCCAAGATCATTATCGAAGTACTGTCCGAAAGTACCGAGAAATATGACCGGGGCGATAAATTCGCCCATTACCAGACGCTGGACTCCCTGACGGATTATCTGCTGGTGGCCCAAAATCAGCCTTATATCGAACATTTCCACCGACAAGCGGATGGTTCATGGCGGTATTCCACTGCACAAGGTCTGGAAGCGGAGATCGACATCGCGACTATTGGTTGCCTGTTGCCTTTGGCGGAAGTGTATGAGCGGGTGACTTTCCTGGAATCCCGGGGACGGTTGCGTTTGATATGAAGCTCTCCCCCAGTGCTCTAATTCGGCTGAATAAAGCCCATTTTCTCTAATTGCCCGCAGGATTATAGCGAATGAAAATGCCAAAACATCCCCTTGCCGAAGTCTTCGGTCACCTGACTACCGATTTTTCTGAACTCGCAATCTACTACCGTCAGGATCGGCTTTGCCCTTTTAATAACAAAGTCCCTAATTGCACAAAAGACAAAGCCAAAAATCCCCTTGGAGTTTGCAGCATATTCCATAACCAATCGCCGGTGATTACTTGTCCGATCCGATTTCGTGAAGACTGGTTAATTGTGAAAGACGCGGCTGATTTTTTCTTTTCTGAAAATGCAACGTGGAGTTCCTTAACCGAAGTTCGACTGAACGACGCTTATGGAAAGTCGGCGGGCAGTATCGACATAGTTCTTGTCGCTTATGATGAAAAAGAGCGTATTTATGACTTTGGCGCTCTGGAAATTCAGGCGGTTTATATCTCTGGAAATGTTCGTGATCCTTTTGAGCATTATCTGACATCGCCAGAAAACCATAAAAATATGGATTGGCCTAACCAGAATAATTATCCACGTCCTGACTATTTGTCTTCTTCTCGGAAAAGACTTGCTCCCCAGTTACTTTTTAAAGGTGGAATACTCAATCACTGGAATAAAAAGA
>JAIFNF010000176.1 GCA_020047885.1 Gammaproteobacteria bacterium
GTGGTGGTGACCGCGAATGTAGATGTAGCTTCACCACTATCGGTATTGATGGCGAAATTTCTGTTCGTCTTCTCCCCGTTCATTCTCGAAGGCCCTTGTCTATTGCGGGTACGCGCCGAAACTGAATCAGAAGAATTGCAGGGGATATCACTACATATAGTTGAGGCATAAAAAATGCCCGCGGATTTCCGGCAATGGCTAAGTTTCCTTAGGTCGGGCCGGCGCGGGCTGAGTATGATGAAGTACCACCAAACCCAGTACGAAAATTTCATGCCATTTTTTAAAATTTGTTATTATCCAATAAGATGTGAGTATAAAAGAAAAGTTGGCGTTTCATTTTGAAACAAAAGCCTGTTTCAGTCATTTCAAAATGAAACAGGCTGTTTGCTAAACGCCCTGTGGTATCTTTACCTATCCCTTCTTAGTTGCCCTTGAGAGATTGCCGCATGAATCAGATGGTTGGTGCTGGATGATTCCTGACATCGAAACCCTTATGGCTTTTGCCAGAGCGTTGGAAGGCGAACCGTTGCAAACGCTCTTGAGAAAGAATACCTTTTATATCAACGTGATCGGCGATGATCTGGAATTTACCCCAGTTTCATCGCGTGCGCCTCGTCGCGAGCGGTGCGATCAAATAAAAGCTCTTTTAGATGAATTGGCGAAAACGGGTTCATTCCGTAAGAGTGATTACGCCGATCTATCCTTCAATGACTTTTATCCTCGGCTTTGCCTACACACGCCAAGCAATCCACGCCGAATGCGGCGGTAGCCTGCAAAGCTATCTGCCCCACAAAGACGGCATGGTTGTAGCTGCCTGTCTCGATGCACAACTCAATCCCCGTGCGCCCCTTGAGATTGTATGCGGCATAGGTCCGGGTGTCCGCCAGGCTGGAGATTTACTCGCTCGGCAGACCGCACCGATTCCGATATTCATCAAGCAAGCCGCGAATCGTTGGATTTACCAAGGATGGTTCCAAGTCACTGGTTCTGAACCTGCTGATTGCGTACCTTACCTCACCGGTTCCGGGCGTGATCCAGCCGCTATTTCGCGGGTGATTTTGTTGAAACTGATCTGAATTGAATGACGGCAGGGATGGTCAAAGCGCCGTTTCCGGACCATGCTGGAGGCGGAACACCCAATCCGCCACCCGATTGAGTTCCCGTAGTCCGGCTTTCACCACAGCTAGGTCGATCCCGGCTTTCAGCGCTTCCTCACGCGAGCCGTTTTGAACCAGATTCTCACAATCTTCTTCCTGATCGTAAAGTTCGTTAATCCGAGCCTCGATTTGATCAGCGAGTTGCAGGAGTGCGGTCATCGTGTAGCGTCCAATGGCTCAGGCCGCGCTTTAGCCTTCAACCTGTCCGCCAAGGTCGCTTCATCCAGCGTATACAGCGCATCCAGCAGGGCCACTTGCAAACTGCCCGGCCCCGCGGCCCAACCCGCAGCCACTTCCCCGGCTACGCTAAATACCGCCAGAGCCGCAACGGTTGCCGTGAAGGCATCCGGCTCGACCGCCAGAAACGCCCCAATCACTGCCGTTGCCGAACAGCCCAGGCCGGTCACCCGCGCCATCAGCGGATGACCGTTGTGAAGTTCAGTCACGCGCTCCCCATCGGCCACATAATCCACCGCGCCCGTAATGGCAACAACCGCCCTGCCCTCCTGAGCCAGTTGGCGTGCGCCTGCCAGCGCCGCTTCCGAACCATGCAGGCTATCCACGCCCCGCCCCGCCCCGCATTGTTGCGCCAGCGTGAGAATTTCTGAACCATTGCCACGGATCACGCTGGGTTGCAACCGCAGGAGCGCCGTGGCTACCGCCCGCCGATACGGGGTCGCGCCCGCGCCGACCGGATCAAAAACCCAGGGAACGCCCAGGCGCTTCGCTTGCGCCGCCGCCAGTTTGTACGCAGCGACCTGGTCGGAATACAGCGTCCCGATATTGACCACCAGCGCCTTGCTGACGGCAACGAAATCCTCCACTTCATCCGTGGAATGGATCATCGCTGGCGATGCGCCGATGGCCAGTAACGCATTGGCAGTATTATTCATCACTACAAAATTGGTGATGTTGTGGACTAGCGGTGCTTGTTCGCGCACGGCGATCAACCGGCTCCAGACTTCATGGGCTTCCATGACCACCTCTCTCGGTAAATACCGGGTTCTCCTGTTCCGTGACGCGCACAAAGGTCGTGCGCTTGGTCAGTTCCTTCAAACACGCGGCTCCGACATAGGTACACGCTGAGCGTAGTCCACCCAGAATATCCCGAACCGTTTCGGCCACCGGTCCCCGATAGGGAACTACGACTGTCTTGCCCTCTGAAGACCGGTAGTCAGCGACCCCACCACTGTACTTCCGCATCGCCGTCTGCGAACTCATGCCGTAAAACTCGCAGAAGTGGCGACCTTCCCGTTCGATGACCGTGCCCCCACCTTCATCATGCCCGGCCAGCATTCCACCGAGCATGACGAAATCTGCGCCCGCCCCGAACGCCTTGGCGACATCACCGGCGCAGGTGCACCCCCCGTCGGAGATAATTTGCCCGGATAAGCCATGCGCGGCGTCGGCGCATTCAATGATGGCCGACAACTGGGGATAACCCACGCCGGTTTTCACCCGGGTCGTGCAGACCGATCCAGGGCCAATCCCGACTTTGATAATATCTGCGCCAGCCAGCAACAGTTCCTCCACCATTTCACCGGTAACTACATTACCGGCGATAATGATTTTATCGGGATGCCGGGCGCGCACCCGACTCACGCAGGCCACAAACTGTTCGGAATAACCATTGGCGACATCCAGGCAGATCAACAACAATTCGGGACAGCGTTCCAGAATCTGATCCAGTTTGTCGAGATCGACATCCAGGATGCCCGTGCTGATCGCCACCTGCGAGAGGCTCTCAGCACCAGTGTCTCGCGCTGCCGTGACGAACGCGACCCACTCTTCCAGCGCATAGTGTTTGTGCATGGCGGTGACTAACTGATAGCGCGCCAATTCGGTGGCCATCGCGAACGTGCCGACGGTGTCCATATTCGCCGCCATTAGCGGTATGCCGGTCCAGGTGTGTCCGGTATGGCGCAAGCGGAACGTTCGCTCCAGACTCACCTGTGCCCGGCTGTGCAACGTGGAGCGTTTCGGGCGGATCAGTACATCCTTAAAGCCTAGTTTCAAATCAGCTTCGATGCGCATAACGTCCGCTCGGCTCCCCGCCCTTTACCGCTGACCTCTCAAATTCGCCCATACAATTCCAGCAAATGCCGGTATTGCCCGGCGATGTGGGGTTTCACCTGCTCCCAATCGAACCGCCACCGCCAATTGCCGTTGGCAATGCCGGGTAGATTCATCCGGTGTTCGCCATCCAGCGCCAGCACATCCTGCATGGGTAGGATCGCCAGTCGTGCGACCGAGGCAAAAGCCGCCCGTACCAGTCCTTCCGGCATCCCCTCCGCTGTTCCGCCGAGATAGTCAAACAGATGGTGACGGGTTCCGGCATCCAGTTCATCGAACCAGCCCATCGTCGTGTTGTTATCATGCGTCCCGGTGTAGGCGACCGCATTAGGAACATGGTGATGCGGTAAATAGGGATTATCCGCCCCGCCGCCAAACGCGAAATGCAGCACCTTCATACCCGGCAGCCCATTGTCATCGCGCAGCGCTTCGACCTCAGGGGTGATAATCCCCAAATCCTCTGCAACCAGGGGCAGATTGCCGAATTCCTCGCGCAGGGCACTTAGCAGTGCCTGACCGGGCGCCGTCTGCCAGCGGCCATGAATCGCCGTTTCCGCCTCTGCGGGAATTTCCCAGTACGCTTCCAGCCCCCGGAAATGGTCAATGCGCAACAAGTCAAATTGCGTGAACTGGGTGCGAATGCGCGCCTTCCACCATTGGAAATCATTAGCCTGCATGGCGGCCCAATCGTAATGCGGATTTCCCCACAATTGGCCGGTGGCTGAGAAGTAATCCGGCGGCACTCCGGCCACTACTTTGCGCCGTCCTTCCGCATCCAGCAGAAAGGCTGCGCGCTCCGCCCACACATCGGCGCTGTCATAACCGACGAATAACGGAATATCGCCAAAGATCAAAATGCCATGTTCATTGGCGTGTTGCTTGAGTGCTGTCCATTGCCGGAAAAATAGGAATTGTTCAAATTTACGTTGATCAATCACGGCAGCCGCATCGATGCGTACCGTCGCCAACGCTTCTGGACGTCGGTCACGAAGATCGCGGGGCCAATCGCACCAGGCTTTTTGCCGGTGGGTCGCCCGGATGGCCTGATACAGTGCATAGTCGTCCAGCCAGTGTGCGTGATGACGCTGGAAGACGGCATAAGCTTCCCGTTCGGCGCTACCGCGTTCCTGGAAACCTTGATGCGCCTCTAGCAGACGCCGCTGACGGTAAGTCCAGCCGTCTTCCCCCGGGCGCGGTTCTGCATCCGGTGACAACCATCCCGCCTCGATGAGCGGTTCCAGTGCAATTAGTCGTGGATTACCTGCGTGCGCTGATTGTGCTGAGTAGGGAGACAAATCGTCATGGGGCGGCCCCAGTGGTAGGGTTTGCCAGACAGTGAATCCACAGGCCGCCAGCCATTCGATGAATCGATAGGCATTCGGTCCTAGATCACCGTTACCGTACTGACCGGGGAGTGAAGTCGGGTGTAATAGCAGTCCTGCGCGGCGCCGTTCGAGTGGCGAAGCCATGCTCATGAAGAATTAACCTCGTATGGTTTTTTTGAAAGGGACATCAGCGAATATGGTGCGCTTCTTGGCCGAGCATCTCGCGGGTGACCAGCACCACGCCTTGCTTGGTGCGATAAAACCGCCGGACGTCTTCCTCGGTATCCTCGCCAATCACCGTACCGGGCGGAATCACGCAACCACGGTCAATAATGACCTTGCGTAGCCGACAGTAACGGCCAATATCGACTTCTGGAAGCACGACGGCATCCCGCAAGTGGACGTAGGAATGAACCTGCACCCGGGGAAAAAGTAAGGAATGATTGACGTAGCCGCCGGATACAATGCAGCCATCCGCGACCATGGAATCGACTGCCATCCCGCGTCGGCCATCATCATCGAAGACGAATTTGGCGGGCGGCGCTTGATCTTGGTACGTCCAGATTGGCCAGTTCCGGTCGTATAAATTTAACTCCGGGTCAATGCCGACGATTTCCATGTTGGCCGACCAGAAAGCATCAACCGTGCCGACATCGCGCCAGTAGCTCTGCGCCTTAGTCTGCACATCCTGAAAAGGATAGGCGACTACGCGATAGTGCTCGAGGAGTACGGGCAAAATGTCCCGGCTAAAGTCATGGTCAGAGTCGGCGCGCTCGGCATCGTCGAGCAGTTGTTGATAGAGGAAGGCTGTATTAAACACATAGATCCCCATGGAGACTAGCGTGGTATCGCTACGTCCGGGTAGTCCTTCCGGGTTTTCCGGTTTCTCGATAAATTGAGTGATTTCACCGCGTTCATTGACGGTCACGACTCCGAATTCATGCGCCCGCTCACGCGGGGTCTCAATACAGCCCAGGGTCACGTCGGCCTTGCTTTCCACATGGTGCGCCAGCATCGGCCCGTAGTCCATTTTGTAAATGTGGTCGCCTGCTAGGATGAGGACGAATTCTGGCTCATGATTGCGAATGATGTCCAGATTTTGATAGACAGCGTCAGCGGTTCCTTTGTACCATGAGGCCTCGTCGAGGCGTTGCTGAGCCGGTAGTAATTCTACAAACTCGCCAAATTCGCCGCGTAAAAATCCCCATCCCCGCTGGATGTGCTGAATGAGGGAATGTGCCTTATACTGGGTTAGTACGCAAACTCGTCGAATGCCTGAATTCAGGCAGTTGGATAAAGGAAAGTCAATGATTCGATACTTGCCGCCGAAGGGGGTTGCTGGTTTGGCGCGCCATAAGGTGAGTTGCTTAAGCCGACTGCCACGGCCGCCGGCCAGAATCAGCGCTAGCGTTTCCCGGGTCAGGCGGCTGACAAAGCGTGAGGTGATGGCTGCGCTCATGCGTTTTGTTTCCCTCTTTGGTATGCTTTTTCGATAGTGGATTGAACAGCAGGGTAGCGCTGCGCCGCTCATGGGTGAATATTTCAGCAATCGTGTGTTTTTGAACCTACTCAATATAGACGTTTCCGAACGTAATTTCCTGTCACTTGCAATATCTTGCCTGAACCAGCGTTGGGTATGAGGGTGGGATAATCGAATGTGTCGATGATTGACTTTGATAATTATGACAATAACGACCCGGTTCGGCCTGAGGATCGTCGCTTGATCGATGACGCGCTTTTGTTGGGTCAGGGTCGACATTTTGACCCGTTTGCGGTGCTCGGTCGTCATGGTCATGGCGATCAAGCCATCGTTCGGGTGTTTATACCCGGTGCTCGACAGATCCAGCTTGTTGAACAGGGTCACCCCTTGCAGCGATTGGCGCGAACGGACTTGTTTGAATGGAAAGGCGCAACAGAGGCTTTGCCATTGCATTACCGATTGGTATGGGTTGACGCAGAGGGGGATGAACACATTGGCTATGATCCCTACAGTTTTGCACCGCAACTCAGTTTGTACGATCTGCATTTATTTAATGAAGGTCGGCATCTGCACGCCTATCGGGTACTGGGTGCCCACTGGCGTCAGGTAGAAGATGTTGAAGGAACGCTATTTTCGGTCTGGGCACCCAACGCTGAGCGGGTCAGTGTGGTCGGCGACTTTAACCGTTGGGAAGGTCGGCGTCATCCACTGCGGCGCCGGGGGTCGGTTTGGGAGTTGTTTCTGCCGGAGGTGGGTGCAGGGATGCGCTATCAGTTTGAGATTCGCACCCGGGAAACCGGTGAATTGTTGCGTAAGAGCGATCCTTATGGTCGGGGCTTTGAGCGCCGCCCGGATGTGGCTTCGCTGGTTGTTGATCATGCGGCTTATCCGTGGCGCGATGAAATTTGGATGGCTCGGCGGCGACGCTTGCGTCCAGAACAGTCACCACTGTCTGTCTATGAGGTTCATCTGGGTTCTTGGCAGAAGGATGCTGATGGGGGTTATCTGAGTTATGGGGAATTGGCACGGCGGTTAGTGGCGTATGTTGGTTCGCTGGGCTTTACCCATATTGAGTTGATGCCGATTACTGAACATCCTCTGGATGCCTCTTGGGGGTATCAGCCTACTGGCTATTTTGCCCCCACTAGTCGTCATGGGACGTTGAACGATTTTCGGGGCTTTGTGGATTATTGTCATCAGGCCGGCATTGGCGTCATTCTGGATTGGGTTCCGGGTCATTTTCCCAAGGATGCGCACGGTTTAGCCT
>JAIFNF010000128.1 GCA_020047885.1 Gammaproteobacteria bacterium
AGCAGGGCGGGGTGGCGCGGATGTCCGATCCCGGCCTGATCAAAGCGATCAAGGAAGCAGTCACTATCCCGGTGATGGCCAAAGCCCGGATCGGCCATTTTGTCGAAGCCCAGATTTTGCAGGCGCTGAAAGTCGACTATATCGACGAAAGCGAGGTGTTGACCCCCGCCGATGAAGAGTGCCATATCGACAAGACCCACTTTGAAATTCCCTTTGTGTGCGGTGCGCGTAATCTAGGCGAGGCGCTGCGGCGCATTGTCGAGGGCGCAGCCATGATCCGCACCAAAGGCGAGGCTGGCACCGGGAATGTGGTGGAGGCGGTGCGGCACATGCGCACCATGAACCGCGAAATCCGCCAACTGGCGACCATGCCGGCTGAGGAAGTTGTGACCTTCGCTAAAACGAATGGGTTGCCTTATGAACTGGCGCTGGACGTGAAGAAGCTGGGTCGGTTGCCGGTGGTCAATTTTGCGGCTGGCGGTATTGCCACGCCCGCTGACGCCGCGCTGATGATGCAACTCGGTTGCGATGGCGTGTTTGTCGGCTCCGGCATCTTCAAGTCCAGCGATCCGGCAGGCCGCGCCCGGGCGATTGTCAAGGCGACCGCCTACTACAACGATCCCGAGCAGTTGCTTGAAGCATCCATGAATTTGGGTGAGCCGATGCCGGGCTTGGATGTGGCCAATATGCCCGACCATGAACGACTGGCGGGACGCGGCTGGTGATGAGCGAAGTTGTCGCCGGTTCCGGGGGGATCGGCGTCCTCGATTTGCAGGGGGGGGTGCAGGAGCATCTCGATCATCTGCGCCGACTGGGCGTGGCTGCCCGTCCGGTTAAACGCGCCAGAGAACTGGTGGGTCTGGCCGGGCTGATTATTCCCGGCGGCGAGAGCACCTGCCTGTCGCGGTTACTGGCGATTTTCGGTCTGGATCAGGCCATTGCGCAGGCTTATCGCGACGGTCTCAAATTGTGGGGTACCTGCGCTGGGGCGATTTTGCTGGCGCGGGACAATGTCGGCGAAGCGCCCTGTCTGGGACTGATCGACATCACCGTCAATCGCAACGCTTTCGGCAGTCAACTCGATAGCTTTCAGTGTGAGGCGCTGGCTCCGGCAGTGGCGCGGGAGCCGATTCCACTGACCTTCATTCGCGCCCCGAAAATCATTCGGGTCGGTGAAGGGGTGCGGGTCTTGCTGTCCATGGACGACTACATCGCCGCCGCTGAAGATGACCGGATTCTGGTGACGGTGTTCCATCCGGAGTTGACCCCCAGCCTGGCCTTCCATCGCTATTTCGCTCGTAAGTGTGGCGTCAACGTCGCCAGTGGCGATGACGTAGGCGTCGATCCTCACTGGACGCCGCAAAGCTGGATGGATTTCAGCTATCACGTTTAAAAGCTCTTTACGCACGGAATGGCATTAAATTTTATGTCTTCCCTTCATACTGATCACGCCCGTTTGACCACCCGTCGCCAGGCCGGTTATGACCGCAAGCAGGCTCAAGCGACCCGCGAGAAGGGTTTGCTGATCGTCTACACCGGCCCCGGCAAGGGTAAAACCACTGCCGCTTTTGGCATGGCGCTGCGAGCGATTGGGCATGGCCTGCGGGTGGGTATCGTGCAATTCATCAAGGGCGGGCAGGACAGCGCGGAACGGTCGGTGTTGAGCCGCTTTGAGCACGTGGACTTCCAGACCCTCGGCGAGGGATTCACCTGGCAGACCCAGGATCGCGAACGGGATATCGCCGCGGCGGAACGCGGTTGGGCGGAGGCGGAACGGATGATCCATGATCCCGGTTATGCGTTGGTGATTCTCGATGAATTGAACTTGGTGCTGAAATATGAGTATCTGGATGTGGCCCGGGTGCTGGCGACGTTCAACGCCCGGCGTCCGGAATTGCATCTGGTTACGACTGGACGCCATGCGCCACCGGCGCTTCTGGAACAGGCTGATTTAGTGAGTGAGATGCGCGCCATCAAGCATCCCTATCGGGAACAGGGTGTCAAGGCGCAGCGCGGGATTGAATTCTGACCGAAACCAAACAGGAGCAAAACGGTGTTGCGTTTACTAATGATGGGGTGGTTGATGATGTGGCTGGCGGGTCCAGCCTGGGCCGCGACGCCGGTGCAGCGCTATTTCCAGGATTTGAAGTCGCTACGAGCGGATTTCGTCCAGCGCGTTTATGACGAGCGATCCCAGGTCGTGCAGTCTTCCAGCGGCCAGATGTTGATGCGCCGACCCGGCCAGTTCCGCTGGGATTATCAAACTCCCGCCAAACAGATCATTGTCGCCGATGGCGAGCGGCTATGGGCCTATGACGTTGATCTGGAGCAAGTCACGGTGCGCAAGCTAGATACGGCGCTCAGTTCGACTCCTCTGGCGTTGTTGAGCGGCGCGGTACCGATTGAGGAGACTTTCGCCGTCAGCGAAGTCCAGAAGCGGGACGGACTGGACTGGTACGAACTAACGCCCAAAGAGCCGCAGCCGGAGTTTCTGTTGCTGCGCGTCGTCTTTAATAAAGATAAGGCGCTGGTCAGTTTGGAGCTGGAAGATCAGTTTGGTCAGCGCACCCGGCTGGATTTCCAAAAGCTGGAACGCAATCCCAAACTCGACCCAGACTTGCTGAAATTTACCCCACCGCCCGGCGTGGATGTGGTCGGCGATGCCGGTTAACCAATACCATTCGGCACACTTATTGGTTAGATACACGCCCCCGTAGCAAGCTGCGGCGAATCAACCCTTAGAGATTCACCCGTTTGATTTACGCAATGGTCTCCGGAAACCAGAGCCGCTACCCGCCGTTCAATTTGCCCGTAGTCCGTAACCAACAGACCGCGCCCAAGGGATTACGCCAGCCAAATCAGCGTCGCCATCCGCCCGGTACAGTTCTCACGGCGATAGGAAAAAAAGCGTTCCGGTTCGCTGAACGTGCAAAAGTCTCCGCCGTAAACTGCGGAAATGCGCAGTCCCGCCAACTGCCGCCGCGCCAGTTCATAGAGATCCGCCAGCCAGCGCCCGGCGGGTGAGGGTCGGAAACAGTCCCTATTTCCCGCATCTAGCCCCAAAAAAGCAGCGCATACTTCCTCACCCACTTCAAACGCCCCGGGGCCAATCGCCGGTCCCAGCCAGGCCAGTAATTCCCCAGGCGGCGTCGCCATTTGGGCAACAGTGGCCGCGATCACCCCACCCGCCAATCCCCGCCAGCCGGCATGAGCCGCAGCGACGACGGTTCCAGCCCGGTCGCAGAGTAATACGGGCAAGCAATCGGCGGTCATCACTACACAGGGTCGACCGGATTCACGAGTGAAGGCTGCGTCAGCCGCGACCGGCGTAGACACTGTCACCGTTTCCGCCGCAACCACCGTTATGCCGTGAACCTGCTCCAGCCAGGCCGGTTCCGCCGGGAGTCCGGCTATGGCGGCCAGGCGGCGGCGGTTCTCGGCGACATGCACCGGATCATCGCCGACATGCCCGGCCAGATTCAGACTGGCCCAGGGCGGTGGACTGACGCCTCCCGTCCGAGTAGTGCTCACCGCGTACACCCGATCCGGCGCGGGCCAGTCGGGGATGATGAGCGATTCAGGGCGTTGTGCGTTCATCAACGATTCTCCGCATCTTCCGCCAATACAGCCAGCAACTCGGTCAAATCCGCGGGCGTCTCCGCGTGCCATTCCTGCCGTTCGCCAGTAGCCGGATGGATCAGCGCCAGTCGTTCCGCGTGCAGGGCCTGACGGCGGAATTGCTGAATCGCCGCGATGCACGCTGGCGATGCACCGGGTGGGAGCCGGGGCCGGCCGCCGTACACCGAATCACCCAGCAGCGGCAGCCGGATATGGGCCATGTGGACGCGAATTTGATGGGTGCGACCGGTTTCCAGTTTCACCCGCAACAGGCTATGCGCCCGGAACCGGCGCAGCACCCGGTAATGAGTGATCGCCGGTTTGCCGCCGGGCGTGACCGCCATGCGTTGCCGATCCATCGAATGCCGACCCATGGACGCCTCCACGGTACCGCCAGCGACGGGAAGGCCATTGACCACCGCCAGATATTCCCGCTCAATGGTTCGCGCCTGTAACTGCTCCACCAGCGCGGTATGCGCCCGCAGGTTACGCGCCACGACCAGCAGTCCGGTGGTGTCCTTGTCCAGGCGATGCACCAACCCGGCGCGGGGCAATCCCGCCAACTCCGGGGCATGGTGCAGCAGTGCATTCACCAGGGTCCCGTCACGATTCCCAGCCGCGGGATGCGCGACCAGACCGGCTGGTTTGTTAATGACCAGCAACTCGGCGTCTTCATAAACCACGGTCAACGGAATGTCCTGAGCCACCGCCACCGTTTCCGCGACCCACTCCAGATTCCCGCAGACCATCTCACCGCCGCCGACCGGATCGCGGGGCCGACGAAGCGCATCATCCACCCGCAACTGGCCAGATTTGAGACCCTGTTGCAGGCGGCTGCGGGAATAAGCAGGCAATAGCTCCGCCAGCGCCTGATCCAGACGCATTCCGGCATAATCCGGCGGGATTTGGCAATCAATTCGTTCAATCGGCATGATGGTTTTTAGCGTTCCGGGCGTTATACTGATTTTCATTAAGCATTCTACTTCCGATCGCGATCATCCCATGTCATTTCCCATGCGCTATATTCCGAACTTGTTATTCACCAGCCTGCTGGCGGCCGTGCTGTTAACCGGCTGCTCACTGCTGCCGGACAAAATCGATGAAACCAAAGGCTGGTCTGTCCAGCAACTGTACAGCGAAGCCCGGGATTCCATGAATGAGGGCAACTACCAGACGGCTATTGAGTACCTGGACAAGATTCAGGCGCGCTACCCGTTTGGCCGCTATGCCCAGCAGGCCCAGCTCGATACCATCTACTGTCAGTACAAGGACGGTGAGCCGGATGGAGCCATCGCTGCCGCCGACCGGTTCATCAAGGCCAATCCCCGGCATCCTTATGTCGATTATGTCTATTACATGAAGGGTCTGGTCAACTTCCAGCGCACCAACACGATTTTTGAACGGCTGGCCCCGACGGATCGCGATAAGACCGACACGAACACCGCCCGGCAGTCCTACAACGACTTTTCCGAACTGGTGCGGAAATTTCCCAACAGCAAATACGCGGAAGATGCCCGGCAACGCATCCTGTACCTGCACAACAATCTGGCCCAGTACGAAGTGAATGTGGCCAACTATTATCTGCGGCGGGGGGCTTATGTCGCGGCGGTCAACCGCGTCAAGTATGTACTGGAGAACTACGCCCGTACCCCGGCGACTGAAGGCGCACTGAGTGTTATGACCGAGGCCTATGTCCGGATGGAAATGCCGCAACTCGCAGCAGATAGCCTGCGGGTGCTGGAGCGCAACTATCCACAATCGCCCGAACTACCCAAACTGAACGCGCTGGTGAAAGGCGCGGGCTGAAACTGCTTATCGCCTTTCCCGATGATCGCTAGACTTCCGGGTTCCCCGCCTTGGCTAAGGAGGGGTAGCGCGAAGCGACGGGGTGGTTCGGGAGGTCGGCTATTCGGGTTGAAAGACGATAACTTCCTAACATCTTGATCACTGTTGATAGACCGCGAGGGCTGCGCTATGTGGGACTTCTTTGAAACTGTTCGCCACCGTCACTCGATCCGCAAATATCAGCCGGACATGCCGGTTGAGTCCGAGAAGCTGCACGCTATTCTGGAAATGGCCTGTGCGGCACCCTCGGCGGGGGATTTGCAGTCCTACCGCATTATCGTCGTGCGCGAATCGGAGGAGCGGCAGGCCTTGGTACACGTCGCTCACGAGCAGACGTTCATCGCGGAAGCGCCGGTCTGTCTGGTGTTCTGTGCTGATCCGGCGCGTTCAGCCACGGCGTTTGGCGAACGCGGTGCCAAGTTGTATGCGTTGCAGGACACCACGATTGCCGCGGCTTACGCGCAATTAGCCATCGTCGCCGCCGGTATGGGATCCACCTGGGTCGGCTATTTTGACGAGGATCAGGTGCGCGAGGTGTTGCAACTGGAGCCGGGATTGACGCCGCTGGCGCTGCTGAGTCTGGGCTATCCCGCGGAACTGCCGGAAGCCAGTTCCCGGCGGCGACTGGATGAAGTGGTGACCTGGCGATGAGTCTGGTTTGAACCGGTCATCGATAACATGCCTCTCCCGGTGAGGGAGAGGCGCATTTATAACCCATTCATTTAAGCGTCTTTTCCGGCTCCCTATTGCTAATCAATGCCAAATCATGCCGATTTTTGCCTTGCTGCGCCTGACAGGGACAACCGCTGGCGACAATCTGGCGACAACCGTTGCATCAACCATGACATTTTATTCCACGGTTGATTTCCTGCTTCACCGAGGCCAGTTTCACCAAGGTTATTAAATCTTGGCCAGAGC
>JAIFNF010000109.1 GCA_020047885.1 Gammaproteobacteria bacterium
GACTCCTCCCGCGCCAGCACCGCCGGGTCATGTTTCATGTTTCAAAATGAAACATACTGAAACGGTTTTTTGTTTCAAAGTGAAACAGCCGCTCAGATCCTATAGATTCCCTACGCGCCTGCCGTTTGGGTTTCTGTGCTTTATTTTTTATAATATTCAAAGCTATATATTATTAGCCAGCCTCGCCCAGAGATTAAGGGAAGCTGGCTTTTTAATGGGCTTATTTTTTGCATAGTTAATGGAATTATCCATTTTTACCCAGTTTGGGATTTTGGGTTAAACCTGATGGAGTAGGAGGCAATCGTATGGATTCTAATATCTTTCAATGGCGCTCGCTCAAAACCCGAGTGACCTTGTTCACCCTGAGTATTTTCCTGGTCAGCTTCTGGTTACTGGCGTTCTACACGAACCTGAATCTGCGTAACGATATGCAGCGCCTGTTGGGCGAACAACAGTTCTCGACCGTTTCCTTGATCGCTGCCGAGGTCAATCACGAACTGGAAACCCGGTTCCGCGTACTGAAAAAAGTGGCCGGAAGCATCAGCCCGGCCACACTGGACCATCCCCCCACCTTGCAAGCCTTCCTCGAAGAGTCCTTGATTCTTCAGGAGCCGTTCAACGGTGGCATCTTTGTTAGCCAGAGGGAAGGCGTTACGGTGGCCAGGCTTCCGTTCCGGGCCGAATCGATAGGCGTCAGTTACACAGACCGGGATTACATGGTCAGTGCGCTCAAGGAGGGCAAAGCCACCATCGGTCGACCGGTCATCGGTAAAGTGCTGCAAACGCCGGTTTTCGTCATGGCCGTGCCGATCAGTGATACTCAGGGCACGGTGATTGGCGTCTTGGCCGGGGTCACTGACCTGGGACAGCCTAATTTCCTGGACCAGATCATGCAGAACTGCTACGGCCAGTCCGGCAGTTATTTACTGATCGCACCGCAGCACCGGCTGGTGATTACGGCCTCTGATAAAAAGCGCATCATGGAAATGCTTCCCGCCGCCGGCGTCAATCCGTTAATCGACCGTTTTCTTGAAGGCTACGAGGGTTCCGGGGTCATCGTTAATCCTCATGGCGTGGAAGTGCTGGCTTCCGACAAGGGCATCCCGGTGGCGGGCTGGATCGCCGCTGCGGTCTTGCCCACGGTGGAAGCCTTTGCCCCGATTCGCGCCATGCAACAGCGTATGTGGACCGCCACAATGGTTCTCACTCTGCTGGCGGGTGGTATGACGTGGCAGATATTGAGACACCTACTTTCACCGATGCTGACCGCCGCGAGAACGCTATCCGCCTGGTCCACGACCTATCTGCCTCCGCAACCTCTGCTGGTCGCCAACCAGGACGAAATTGGCGACCTCATTGGCGGTTTTAACCGCTTGCTGGACATCCTGGCTGAACGGGAAACCGCAATACGTCAATTGGCGCTCTACGACCCGCTGACCCAGTTGCCGAACCGCCGCCTGCTCAATGACCGCCTGCGCCAGACCATGCTGTCCAGCAACCGGCATGATTGCTATAGCGCGCTGATGTTTATCGATCTGGACAACTTTAAACCTATCAATGACCTACACGGACACGCGGTAGGAGATTTACTGTTGATTGAAGCGGCTCATCGACTGCAAAGTTGTGTGCGGGAAACTGACACGGTGGCCCGCTTCGGCGGTGATGAGTTTGTGGTGATACTCAGCGATTTGCATGTCGATAAAGCCCAGTCGATTTCACAAGCCGAGGGGGTTGCCCAAAAAATTATGTTTTTTATATCAGAACCTTACCGGCTAACGGTCAGGCGCGATGGGCAGAAGGGTGATACCGTCGAACATCAGTGTACCGCCAGTATCGGCGTGGCCGTTTTTATCAACCACGAAGGTAGCCCGGATAACGTCCTTAAAGCGGCGGATATGGCCATGTATCAAGCCAAGGAAGCCGGGCGCAATTCGATTCGGTTTTACCACGGCTTCTATAGCACGCCGGTCAAGTCCGCTAACCGCGTCTGACAAACCCGTTGCGACAATGGCCGTAGTAGTGTCTGTGTTTCATTTTGAAAAGGTTGAAACACCGGATTGTTTCAAAATGAAACAAGAATTCTCTTTTTATTTTATTAACTTATTGAATAATTAAGTTATTTTTAAAATGGCATGAAATTTTCATAGATATAAGAGTTTATGGAGGCAAGCATTATGAAAGAAAATTTTGAATTGATGATCGACTTGATCTACCCGCTAATTCTATTGATCTTGGGTATGGGCGTCATTTATTTCACGTTTGAATTGAACTTGTAAAACAGCTTTGGATATTTGTAGATTTGACTCTCGTTTTCATCGCACGAGATTTAGCCCGCGCCGACTTGACTTCAACATCAGTCGGATCACGCGGGCTTTTTTATTGACCCCAGCGGTTATTCATCTAGCACCAGCACCGCATCCATTTCGACCTGTGCGCCACGTGGCAGGGCGGCAACGCCAATCGCTGCTCGGGCGGGATAAGGCTCCTGAAAATACTCGGCCATAAGCTGATTAAGCAGGGCGAAATGGCTCAGATCAGTCAGGAACACATTGAGTTTAACGGTATCGGCCAGACTGCCGCCTGCTGCGCGAGCGACCGCCGCCAGATTGTCGAAGACCTGGCGAATCTGCGCTTCCATGTCACCGGCCACCAGTTGCATCGTGGCCGGATCGAGCGGAATCTGGCCAGACAGGTAAACCGTATTACCCACTTTGACGGCTTGCGAATAGACGCCAATCGCGGCAGGCGCTTGGTCGGAGACGCTCCCACTGGACGGGGAGGATTGAGGTAAGGGAAATTAACCGCGCCGCGCCAGCTTCAACACTTCCGGCAGCGTCCGCAACTGGCGCATGACCCGCGCTAAATGTTGCCGGTCACGGACATCGAGCAGTAAATGAACGGTGGTGCTGTTGCCATCCCGTTCGGAGGTGTTAATCGTTTCAATATTGGTGTCGGTCGTGGAAATGGCGGCAGCGAGGGTCGCCAATACCCCGCGCTTGTTAGCGACATCCAGCCGCAATTCTGCGGCAAAGTCGACACCGGCTTGCCGCTCCCATTCCACTTCAATCCATTTATCGGGATTTTTCTTATAGCTGGCGACATTTTTGCAGGTGTCGCGATGAATGACGATCCCGCGTCCGGTATTGAGATAGCCAATAATCGCGTCACCCGGCAAGGGCCGACAGCATTTGCCAAAACTGACCACCGTGCCCTCGGCGCCCTTGATAAGCAACGGCGACTGGGCGCTGGATTGCAGTGAAACCACGTCCTCGCCTTCCGGCAGCAGGCGTTTAATAAACAGCGCGGCGACCCGGTTGCCGAGGCCGATATCCGCCAGCAGGTCATCGAAACCGCTCAATCCCAAATCCCGAACCAGTATTTCGATCCGTTTGGGCGACAGCTCGTTCAGGCCGATGACCCGGCCCACCAGCGCTTTTTCCAGCAGCCGTTTACCGAGCAGAATTGCTTCCTCGCGCTGCAAATGCTTGAGGTAATGGCGGATACTGGCGCGAGCCTTGGCGGTGACCACAAAGTTCAGCCAAGCCGGATTGGGTCGAGCCGTCGGGGTAATAATCACCTCAACCGTTTGCCCGGTGGTCAGCGGCGTCCGCAACGGAGCCAACCGGCGGTCAATCTTGGCACCGACACAGGTATTGCCGACATCGGAATGAATGGCATAGGCGAAATCGACTGCGGTCGCGCCACGCGGCAACTCAATAATTTCGCCCCGTGGGGTGAAGATATAAATCTCGTCGGGAAACAGATCAACCTTGACGCTTTCCAGAAACTCCACCGGATTGCCCGCCCGGCGCTGCATATCCAGCAATTTCCGCAACCACTCACGGGCACGTTGCTGGGCATGGCTACCCTGACTGTCGCCGCCGGACTTGTAGCGCCAGTGCGCCGCAACCCCGACCTCGGCCATGATGTGCATGTCTTCAGTCCGAATCTGCACTTCAATCGGGAGGCTATTGGGGCCAAACAGGACGGTATGCAGCGATTGATAACCGTTGGCCTTGGGGATGGCGATGTAGTCCTTGAACCGCCCCATAATCGGCTTGTACAGACTGTGCATGACCCCCAGCATCCGGTAACAGGTGTCGACGGTATCGACGATGATCCGCACGGCATACACATCGTGGACTTCCCGGAACGGCAGATGCTTGTCATGCATCTTCTGGTAAACGCCCCACAGGTGCTTGCCGCGCCCCATCACCCGGGCGGAAATATGTTCATCGCGCAACCGTTCCTCGATCCGGGCTTCCAGTTGGCTGATGATCTCGTGGCGGTTGCCGCTCAGCTTGCGCACCGCCTCCTGCAAGACTCTAAAGCGCGTGGGATACAGGTGGTTGAAACCGAGGTCTTCCAGTTCCTGGCGCAGATGGTTCATGCCCAGCCGACCGGCGATAGGGGCGTAAATTTCCAGCGTTTCACGGGCAATGCGGCGGCGCGACTCCGCCCGCATGGAACCCAGCGTGCGCATGTTGTGCAGCCGGTCGGCTAGTTTGATCATAATCACCCGCAAGTCATTGGCCATGGCCAGAAACATCTTGCGGAAGTTTTCGGCCTGCGCCTCCAGCTTGGAGTTGAACTGAATCTGGGTCAGCTTGCTGACGCCATCGACCAGGTCAGCGACCTCGGGGCCGAAGCGGGTGCTCAGATGCTCCTTGTTATAGTGGGTATCCTCGATAACATCGTGCAGCAGCGCGGCCTGCAGCGTTTCATGATCGAAGCGGACATTGGCCAGGATGCGAGCCACCGCCAGCGGGTGGAAGATGTAGGGTTCGCCGCTTTTGCGGTAGATGCCGGCATGGGCTTCGGCGGCGAAATAGCAGGCTTCGCGCAACCGCTCGACCTGGGCAGGTTCCAGGTATTCACTGGTGATGGCGCACAGATCATCGATGCGGAGATGCAAATCATCCAGCCACGCCTCGTCAACCACCAGCTTGTGGCCGGGTTGGAGATCGTCGCGCATATCCCGCAGCGGCCCACTCATCGCCTTCACCCTGGCTGACGCCTCAGTCCGCTTCGTTCATCGCCGCCGAGCGACGGGACTTGGCAATGATGTGATCGAGCTTGCCCTCAGCCATTTCCCGCAGGGCAACGACGGTTGGTTTGTCGTTTTCCCAAGGCACGAAAGCCTCACGACCCATCGCCAGGTCACGGGCGCGGCGGGCGGCGACCAGCACCAGTTCAAAGCGGTTATCGACATGGCTAAGGCAGTCTTCAACAGTAATTCGAGCCATTCAGTCTGTTCTCCAGGGTAGGGGGAAATTGGGGGCTTGCAGCTTAACTAAAAACAAAGAGTTAAGACAACAGGAACTGCAAAAGTTCGTGCTGGCGCTCCAGTTGAACCGTTCGGCGCTGGCGGTGTGCGATGAGAATCGCCCGCAGTGCCTC
Source organism: Gammaproteobacteria bacterium (assembly GCA_020047885.1). Next base: position 5,401 of record JAIFNF010000109.1, read on the forward strand.
CAGCGCCTCGGCAAAATCATCATTAATCACCAAATAATCGAATTCGGCGTAATGCGACAATTCACTCAGCGATGCCGCCATCCGCTGGTCGATGACTTCAGCACTATCCTGACCACGAGCCGCCAGACGTTGCCGCAGGGCTTCCCGTGACGGCGGCAAAATGAAAATGTTCACACTATCCGGCATCCACTCGCGCACTTGCCGGGCACCCTGCCAGTCGATTTCCAGGATCACGTCCAGACCGTCAGCCAGTGAGGTTTGCACCGCCGCCCGACTGGTGCCGTAGCGGTTACCGAAGACCTGCGCGTGTTCCAGAAAGGCATCCTCGGCGATCATGGCTTCAAAGGTCGGTAACGCGGTGAAGTAATAATGCACGCCGTCCTGTTCGCCGGGGCGGGACGGGCGGGTGGTATGGGAAATGGAGATGGCGACGCCGGGCGTTGTTTCGACCAAGCGCTTGACCAAACTGGTTTTTCCGGCTCCGGAGGGTGCGGCGATGATGTACAGGGTTCCAGTATTCATTTTAAAAAAATACGATGAGGTCTTTGGGAAACAGCAAACCCGACCAATCGGCTCAGGGTCGGCGCACGGGGCGGGCAATCACGCCGTCCGTCCATTCCAGAATCGCCCGTACTCTGGGCGTCAGCAGACCCCAGGCGTCGGTGCGGGTGACCCAGCGGAATTCGCTATGTTCCGCACGACCCAGTTCCGGATTGAGCGGCAAGCGGACTTCTGTGCTGGGGGATTCAGCGATGTAGTAACGGGCCACTTTGCGACCTTGGTTATAGGGGTGGGTTTCGCGGTAGGTATCGCCCCAGCGAAAGCGTAATCCCGTCAACGTGGTTTCTTCCTCAACCTCGCGCACTGCTGCCGCCAGTGGTGCTTCATCGACTTCGACAACACCCTTGGGAAAATCCCAGTAGTTGTAAGCGCGCAGCAGCAAATAGTCATAATGATCACGATTCCAGTGAACCACGACCACGCCCGAAGACAGAATGCGCACACCGGCCAGTCGGTGGAACAGGGCGCGGGTGACCCGACGGTCCGGTTCATGATCCGGCATCAGCAGAATTCACATGATAGGGTTTGCTGAGTTCATGCACCGCATCGACCAGTGCCCGGACACGATCGGGATCAACGCCTGGTTGGACGCCATGCCCCAGATTGAACACATGGCCGGCACCGGGACCGAAATCGGCTAGGGTTTGCGCAACCTGTTCGCGAATCCGTTCAGGTTCCGCGTACAGCGCCGTGGGATCCAGATTGCCCTGTAGCGCCACCCGGTTGCCGACGCGCCGCCGCGCCTCGCCTAAATCCACAGTCCAGTCGATGCCCACCGCGTCGCAACCGGTCGCGGCGATGTCCTCCAGCCAGGCACCGCCGCCCTTAGTGAACAGAATGATGGGAACCGGTTGATCTGCGGTGCGGTGCAAACCGGCGACGATCTGCGCCAGATAAGCCAGTGAAAATTCCCGATAGGCGCGAGGGGTGAGAATGCCGCCCCAGGTATCGAACACCATCAACGTTTGCGCACCGGCAGCGATCTGGGCGTTCAGATACATCGTGACAGCGGTCGTGATGACTTCCAGAAGGCGGTGCAGAGCCAGGGGTTGGTCATATAACAGACCCTTGATCCGGGCGTAATCCTTACTGGAGCCGCCCTCGACCATATACGTCGCCAGCGTCCACGGGCTGCCCGCGAAGCCGATCAGCGGAACCTGCCCGCGCAATTCCTGGCGAATCAGCCGGACGGCATCCATGACATAGCGCAACTCTACCTCCGGGTCGGGAACCGCCAGTCGTTCAATGTCCGCGATGGAGCGGACGGGGCGGGCGAATTGCGGACCCTCGCCCTCGCTGAAGGACAGCCCCAGGCCCATGGCGTCGGGGATGGTCAGAATGTCCGAGAACAGGATGGCGGCGTCCAGCGGAAAGCGCGCTAGGGGTTGCAGTGTGACCTCACAGGCCAGTTCCGGGGTTTGGCACAGACGCATGAAATGGCCGGCGCGGGCGCGAGTGGCGCGGTATTCCGGCAAATAGCGACCCGCCTGGCGCATCAGCCAAACCGGGGTGAGGTCAACCGGTTGGCGGCGCAGGGCGCGCAGCAGGCGGTCATTGTGAAGTGTGGCAGTCATGGGGGGTTCAAAATCCGTTTGCTGAGGTCTTGGACAGCTATTCTATGCCAAGTGTGCCAGCAATCTAAACAACGTTATCAATCAGCCGGTTGCAGCAACTTTTTCCGGCACTGTGTCGGGATTTGTGCGAACCAGCCGCGGCCCGCTAATCCGCTCGGCGTGTTCGGCTAGATGTTCCGCTCCTAAGTGAGCATACCGCAACACCATATCCAGTGTCGCCCATCCGCCCAGTTCCTTCAACACCGGCAACGGCGTCCCCGCCTGAACGTGCCAACTGGCTATGCGGCGGTGGCGAAACGCATCGGTACCCGGCGGGAATGGGCGGCGTTTCAAGCCTTATCCCCTGCGGATATTCCCGATGCTTTTTGCACCTGCTGAACCGGCAAGGAAGCGGTCGCGAAGACGATTGGCGATGAACTGGCCAGTGGGTTGGACACCCTGGAAATCTGTTTTCGGGAGGATACCTTGCCGGATGGCCGGGTGAGGGTGTGCGATGCCCGGGGCAGAAATGGAGTGTGCTAAAAGGTGCCAATGGCATCAGGCTGGAGCGCGGGCGGCAGCGGGAACCGCCCGGCAATCGGTACAGGTTTGATGGGGAACCCGGTGCCAATGCGCCGCACTCGTACCGTGATCTTCGCCGAGGCCTTCCCCGAAGCCCTCCCGACAGGCGAGAGGGTCCGAAACAGGAACTGGAGTTGTTGGCGCACGGGCGGATCTCGACGACATCGCGTAGGAATACAAAGAAATTATGGTTAATATGATTATAGACAAGTTTGCAACGGTTGTTTCGGAAGAATTGAATATCCCATGACGGCAATTCCTCTTTCCATCATCGTGCCGGTATTGAATGAAGAAGCGCAGATTGAAGCGGTGCTCAATGCCCTGCAACCTTGGCGCGGGCCACACTGCGAGTTGATCGTGGTGGATGGCGGCAGTCGGGATCGCACCGTGGCGCTTGCGGAACCGTTAGCGGATCGGGTGATCCTCAGTCCCCCGGGTCGGGCGGCACAGATGAATGCGGGCGCCCAGCAGGCGCGTGGCGCGATTTTCTGGTTTCTGCACGCCGACAGCCGCCTGCCGCCGGAGGCTACGACACTGATCAGTGCTGCTTTAAGCGATCCCGGTCAACTCTGGGGACGCTTCGATGTGCGGCTGTCCGGTCGCCATCCCTTGTTGCGGGTGGTGGAAACCCTGATGAATGTGCGTTCCCGGCTGACCGGCATTGCGACCGGCGATCAGGGGATTTTCGTGCGTCGTGAAGGGTTCGAAGCGGTCGGCGGTTATCCGCCCATCGCTTTGATGGAGGACATTGCACTGAGCCGGTTGCTGAAGCAGCGCCGCCGTCCGGTTTGCCTGTCTCAACCCTTGATCACCTCCAGCCGGCGCTGGGAACGGGACGGCGTGATGCGCACGATCCTGTTGATGTGGCGATTGCGGCTGGCCT
>JAIFNF010000001.1 GCA_020047885.1 Gammaproteobacteria bacterium
ACACTGGCTACAACATTCACCTTACCGGGATGAGGTAACGCCCGATGCCCCTGACGTGGCTGGACCCGCGCAACGATGACCAGCCCTTTCCGGCGCCGAGTCGTGCGCTGACCGAACCGGATGGCCTGCTGGCCGCCGGCGGCAATCTGAGTCCGCGCCGACTGCTGCACGCCTATCGTCAGGGCATTTTCCCCTGGTACTCGGACGGCCAGCCGATCCTGTGGTGGTCGCCGAACCCGCGCCTGGTGCTGTTTCCGGAAGGTATTAACCTTTCCCGCAGCCTGCGCAAAACCCTGCGCAACGGGCCGTTCACGGTCACGGCTGACACGGCCTTTGAAACCGTCATCGACGCCTGCGCAGCGCCGCGCGGACCTGAAGAAGGTACCTGGATCACCCCGGAAATGCGCCGGGCCTATTGCCGACTGCATCGCCTTGGTCACGCGCACTCCATCGAAACCTGGCAGCACGGCCAGTTGGTCGGCGGTCTGTACGGCGTCGCCGTGGGTCGGGTATTTTATGGGGAATCCATGTTCAGTGGAGCCAGCAACGCCTCGAAAGTCGCGCTGGCAGTGCTGGCGATCCAATTACGCCGCTGGCATTTTGCCGTGATCGATTGCCAGGTGCGCACCGATCATCTCCTCAGTCTCGGCGCAGTGGACATTCCACGCGAAACGTTTCTGCAACTGCTGAACCGCTACTGTCCACTGCCCGGTCGCCCAGGTGCCTGGCATCTGGACGATGATTGGCTTAATGACCTGATTTTGACGCCGCCGCCATGAGCAACCCCCGCGATGCGCTGTACGACCTGCGCATGTTCCTGACCACCGACTATCCGTGCAGTTATTTGCCCGGACGACTGGCGCGCAACTTGGTCGCCGACCCGTCCGTCACCGATAACCGCCTGTACACGCAACTGGCGGGGATGGGTTTCCGACGCAGCGGCGATCATGTCTATCGCCCGCATTGCCGGGGCTGCACTGCCTGCCGCTCGCTGCGTATTCCCGTCGCCCGTTTCCAGCCCAATCGCGCCCAACGGCGCATCTGGGCGCGCAATCAGGATTTGCAGGTACGAGAGCTGGAAGCGGAATTTCAGGATGAACACTTCGAGCTGTTTGCTCGCTATATCCTGGGGCGGCATCCTGGGGGTGGTATGGATCCGGCCAGCCCCGACAACTACTGGTCATTCGTGGCGTCGCGCTGGTGTCCCACCGGGTTATGCGAATTTCGTCTCGATCAGACCTTGCTGGCGGTCGCGGTCATTGATCGGCTGGATAACGGACTGTCCGCGGTTTACACCTTTTTCGATCCGCTGGAAGAAGCCCGCAGTCTGGGAACGTTCGCGGTGTTGTGGCAAATCGCGGAAGCGCAGCGCCAGGGTCTCGACTGGGTCTATCTGGGTTACTGGATCGAACGCTGCGGTAAGATGGCCTACAAGACGCGTTTCCAGCCCCATGAGCTTTTTATTGCCGAACGCTGGGGGTGGATGGCCATCGGCTGAGTCAAATCCCCCCCATCACCTCGCTCAACCGGGTCACGCCGCGCGCCTCCAACCCTTCGACCCGGCTGCCTTTCCGGGGCAAATTGGCGCGGGGAACGATGGCCTGCTTGAACCCATGTTTGGCGGCTTCCCGCAATCGCTCTTCACCATTCGGCACCGGGCGAATTTCCCCGGCCAGCCCCACTTCCCCGAACACCACCAAATCAGTCGGCAAGGGCCGGTCGCGGAAGCTGGACAGCGCCGCCAGCAACACCGCCAAATCCGCCGCCGTCTCGTTGATCCGCACCCCGCCAACCGCGTTGACATAGACATCCTGATCGTACATCGCGACGCCGCCATGCCGGTGCAATACCGCCAACAGCATCGCCAGCCGGTTCTGCTCCAGGCCGAGCGTGACCCGGCGCGGGTTGCCGCCATGGCATTCATCCACCAGCGCCTGAATTTCCACCAGCAACGGCCGGGTGCCTTCGCGGGTCACCATAATCACGCTGCCGGGCACCGGCGTATCGTGGCGGGAGAGGAAAATCGCCGAGGGATTGCTGACCTCTTTCAATCCGTCCTCGGTCATGGCGAACACGCCCAACTCATTCACCGGCCCATAGCGATTTTTCACCGCCCGCAGAACCCGCAACCGGCCACTGGGATCGCCCTCGAAATACAGCACAGTATCCACCATGTGCTCGAGAACACGCGGTCCGGCAATCGCCCCTTCCTTGGTGACGTGGCCGACCAGGAACAGCGCCGTCCCGGTCGCTTTCGCATACCGCACTAACTGCGCTGCGCTTTCCCGCACTTGCGCCACGGAACCGGGAGCCGATTGCAACCGCTCGGTGTACACAGTCTGAATGGAATCAATCACCATCACCCGGGGCTGCTCAACTTCAGCCGTTGCCAGAATCCGCTCGACATTGATTTCCGGCAGAAGTCGCAAATGGTCGCGGGACAGATGCAGGCGCTGGGCGCGCAGGCTGATCTGCTGGGGGGATTCTTCGCCGCTGACGTACAATGTGCGGTCACGCTCGGCGAGCACCGCCTGCACCTGCAACAGCAGCGTGGATTTACCGATGCCCGGATCGCCACCAATCAGCGTGACCGAACCTTGCACCAACCCACCGCCCAGCACCCGATCCAGTTCGCCATTGCCGCAGGTCTGCCGGACTTCCGCGCTGGCGTCCACGTCCGAAAGCCGTCGGACTTCCCCGGCCACTGCGCCCGCGTAACTGGCGAACTTGACGGCGCTCTTGCCGGGGGCGGGCGCGGCGGGCGCTTCCTGCAGCACATTCCAGGCTCCGCAGTCGCCGCACTGACCCGACCACTTGCTGGCTTGTGCGCCACATTCCGTACAAACGTAGATCGTGCGGGCTTTGGTCACGGCGCCAGGTCGCTCCGGGATTGATCAACGGGCTGAACCGTCTCCACCTTGACCCGTGCGGTAATCCCGCAGGTCAGTTCATAGGAGATGGTGCCCGCGGCCTGAGCGATGCGCTCCACCGGCAGACCCGCGCCCCACAGTACCACCCGATCGCCAACCTGCGCCTCGGGATGCTGGCGCAAATCCACGGTGATCATATCCATCGACACCCGACCGATCAGCGCCGCCTCACGGCCATTAACCAGCACCGGCGTCCCTGACGGCGCATGACGGGGATACCCATCGCCATAACCCACCGCTGCCACACCCACGTCCATATCTTCGGGACAGATCCAGGTGCCGCCATAACCGACCGGATCGCCCTGTCGGAGGCGGTTGATGGCGATCAATTGGGTGTGGAAGGTCATCACCGGCCGCAAACCCTCGTCAGCCGCCAAACTGTCTACAAATGGGGAAGCGCCATACAGCATGATGCCCGGACGCACCCAGTCCAAATGCGTTTGCGGCCAACCGAGAATGCCGGCAGAGTTGGCTAGAGAACGGGCGCCGGGCAACCCAGCAGTGGCCTGTTCAAAGACCTGCAACTGTTGAAGGGTCACGTCGCAATCCCGCTCATCGGCCCGCGCCAGATGACTCATTAGGCCGATTCCCGACGCGACTGCCGGACAATTCATCAGTCGCCGGAACAGTTCTGGAACCTGAGCCGGATTGAGTCCCAACCGGTGCATCCCGGTGTCAATTTTCAGCCAGACCCGCACCGGCCGATTCAACCGGGAGGACATTTCCAGCATCCGCACCTGATCCAGATGATGAAGCGCGATATTCAGGCCATACCGGGAGCAACGCGGCAATTCCGTCTCGTCAAAAATCCCCTCCAGCAACAAAATCCGCCGGCGAATCCCAGCGCGATACAGGATCTGTGCTTCACCAATGGAAGCCACCGCGAAGGCATCGATGTGGGCATCATGCAGGGCGTGGGCAACCCGTAGCAAGCCGTGGCCATAGCCATTCGCCTTAACTGCGGCCGCTACCCGACGGCCGGGAGCTGCCGCCGCTACCCGCCGCAAATTGTGAACCAGCGCCCCCAGATCGAGGCGTACTGTGGTTGCTCGACTCATGACCGGAACCTGTGGAGTAGGATTCAGGAGCGTAGCTCTGGAATTGGGTGTATTGCCCCAGAAACGTCAGCTTAAATTTGCCAATGGGACCGTTGCGCTGCTTGCCAATAATGATTTCGGCAACGTTTTTTTCCGCGGTTTCGGGATTGTAGACTTCATCGCGGTAAATAAAACAAATCAAATCCGCATCTTGTTCGATGCCGCCCGATTCCCGCAAATCGGACATAATCGGCCGTTTGTCGCCGCGCTGCTCCAACGTGCGGTTGAGCTGCGACAGCGCCAACACCGGCACGGACAATTCCTTGGCCAGCGCCTTGAGCGAACGGGAAATTTCGGAGACCTCGGTCGCCCGGTTCTCATTGGTGCCGGGGATCGCCATCAATTGCAGATAGTCCACCACAATCAATCCCAAGCTCCCTTCCTGCCGGTGCAAACGCCGCGCCCGCGCCCGTAACTCATTGGGACTCAAGCTGGAGCTGTCGTCAATAAACAGCCGGGTTCCTGACAACATGCTCACTGCCGACGTCAACCGCGACCAGTCGTTATCGTCCAGTTGTCCACTGCGCACCCGCTGTTGCTCAATGCGCCCGAGTGAGGACATTAACCGCATAATCAGACTCTCGCCCGGCATTTCCATGCTGAACACCGCCACCGCACAATGCACGTGAATGGCCGCGTACTCCGCAATGTTCATGGCGAACGCGGTCTTGCCCATCGACGGCCGACCGGCCACGATGATGAGTTCACCCGGTTGCAAACCGGCGGTCATCTCGTCGAAATCCGTCCAGCCACTCGACAGTCCCGTCACCGGACTGTCGCTCTGGAACAGCATATCGACCCGTTCCACCGTGCGCGCCAACAAATCCTTGATGTTGGCAAACCCCCCGCGCGCCCGCGCCCCCCGTTCCGCAATGGCGAACACCCGCTTCTCGGCGTCGTTCAACAAATCCTGGCTAGTGCGCCCCTGAGCATCGTAGGCCATGTCCGCAATCTCGGTCGCAGCACGGATCAAATCACGGCGAATCCCCCGCTCACGGACGATCTTAGCGTAGGCACGGACATTAGCGGCGCTCGGCGTCTCCCGGGCGAGATGGTAGACATACTGCATTCCTCCCGCTTCTTCCAACTGGTGGTGGGCTTCCAGCCATTCGAACACGGTCACATGATCGAAGGGTTTGCTCTCCTCGGCCAGATGGCGGATCGCCCGGAAGATCATCCGGTGGTCGTTGCGATAAAAATCGTGTTCGTCCAGTTGATCGGCAATCTGATCCCAGGCGGTGTTCGACAGCATCAATCCACCCAGCACCGCCTGTTCAGCCTCCAGGGAATGCGGCGGCGTCCGCAACACCTCAGCGGCGGCATCCTTACGATAGGGGAACGGGGAAACCGGCTGCATCATAGCGGAGTGAGGTCGGAAATCGGGGGTCGGAATACGGATTATAGCCACCTCACGCTGGGGAGTGACCGGCGAGTGACCCCGGTCGGAACAGCAAAACCACGGGCAGAAGCGTCGAACCGCCCCAGCCCGTGATCGGCTCAGGCCTCAGCGATGACGTTCACCCGAATCTGCGATTTGACTTCGGGGTGTAGGTGCAAACCGACATCATATTCGCCAATCTGGCGGATCGGTCCGGTCGAGAGTCGGATTTCCTGCTTCTCCAGTTCAATGCCGGCAGCGGCGACCGCATTGGCAATATCGGCAGCCCCGACCGAGCCAAACAACCGGCCTTCACTGCCGGTCTTCACCGACAGCGTCACGATCAGTTCCGCCAATTGCTCGGAACGGTTTTTAGCCCGCGCCAACTGCTCGGCAGCCACCCGCTCGAACTCAGCGCGGCGCGCTTCGAACCGGGCAATATTCACCGGGGTCGCCGTCGTGGCCTTCCCCTTGGGAATGAGATAGTTCCGGGCATAGCCAGGCTTGACCTTGATCCGGTCGCCTAGGATGCCCAGTTTATTAATTTTTTCCAGCAGGATGATTTCCATGTTTCAGGCTCCGAATAATCAATGATCAGTGCTTAATGCCGGTCGCAGAACGGCAGCAGCGCCAGAAACCGGGCGCGCTTGATCGCGACGGACAGTTGCCGCTGATAGCGAGCCTTGGTGCCGGTGATTCGGCTCGGGACGATCTTGCCGGTCTCGGTGATGTAGTTCTTCAGGACAGCGATGTCCTTGTAATCAATTTCCTTGACGCCTTCGGCAGTGAAACGGCAAAACTTCTTACGACGGAAAAAACGTGACATGGTCTTAGTCCTTAACAATCATTCGGTCTACAAAACATCGATCTGGGCGGCGTGCAACACCAGCCCGCGCTCTTCACGGTAATTAGCGCGGCCGATGAAGCCCTGCACCCGCACTT
>JAIFNF010000309.1 GCA_020047885.1 Gammaproteobacteria bacterium
CCTTGCCTTGTGATCAAAATCAAATTATGCTTATTTATAAATATAAATCAATAATATAAATCTGACAAAGTAGAACTAATGGGGTTGGCGAACCAACCTCGGTGGCGATCTCACCCGATGGCAAGTATGCGGTGGTAGCCGTGCGCATGGGCGATGATCTAAACAACGCCTTTCCTGGCTTGCTGCGGGTGTATGACATCTCCAATCCAGCGGCGGTGACCGCGGTGAAGGACATCACCGTGGGCATTGGCCCGGACTCCATCGCTCTGGCAGGCGGCGACAAAACCCTGCGCGCCGTGGTAGCCATTGAGGATGAGGAAACCGACACGGAAGGCGATGCCTCTATTCCCGGAGTCCGTCCCGGCCGCATCGACGTGGTGGGCTTGCAAGATCTCTATGGCGGAACCCGCACCGACGTACAATCCCTTGAGGTAACCGGCGCTCTGGCTGACATCGACGCTCCTTACGCTGCTGACCCTCAACCGGAATTCGTCTCCATTAATAAGAACACCCAAAAGGCGGTCGTCTCGCTGCAAGAGAACAACGCTTTTGCGATTGTCGATCTGTCTGACGCCAATACGCCTCGACTGGAAGGCGTTTATTCCACCGGCACGGTGACCCGTACCGGCAACGCCGACATCCTGAGTGACAAGGAAATCAGCTTGGTGAACAGCTTTACCGGCCGTCGGGAAGCCGATGCCGTGGCCTGGGTGAACCATGAAGTGTTCGCTACTGCCAACGAAGGTGACACCAGCGTAGGTGATGATGGCGTGTTCCCCGGTGCACGCGGCTTTACCCTGATGGACGTCAAAGGTGCTGTAATCTACGAAACCGGGGAAAAAACTGAGAAAAACGCGGTCAGGTACGGGCATTACCCGGACAACCGTTCTCGATCCAAGGGCGTCGAAATCGAGGGCGTCACCTCGGCCAGCTTTGACGGTACGCCTTTCCTGTTTGTCGGTTCCGAACGCGGTTCTTTCGCCGAGGTGTATCGCCTGGACGATGTGAACACCCCGCAATTCGTACAACTATTGCCCACCGGCCTGTCCCCTGAAGGTGTGATTACCGTGACGGGCCGCGATGACGACCGACAGTTGTTCATCACCGCGAATGAAGTGGAAGGCTCCCTGACTCTCTACCAGTATTATGCCAACGGTCCGACGCCTAACCCCGCTGATCCGCAAATCGTGGCTCAGGATGCCAACCTGCCCTGGGGCGCGCTATCCGGTTTGACCACCGATGGCGTCGATCTCTATGCAGTGCCTGACAATGCGTTCAGCCAATCCCGCATTTACCGGATCAATCCTGTGGATGCAAATCAAGGCAAGATGACCCTTGAATCAGCGACCCTGTTGACCTTGGCGGATGGCAGTCCGCTCAAGGTGGACCCGGAAGGCATCGCCCGGGTATCCGACGGCTTTTGGATCGCCGCCGAAGGCAGTACGGTCGCAACCAACGAACTAATCAAGGTCAACGAGGCCGGTGTAGTCCAGCACCGGGTTACCCTGTCCCCCGAGATCCAGGCTCGTTTCGCCAAGGCCAGCACCAGCACCGGCTTCGAGGGCGTCGCGGCTAGCGCCGATGGTGCGACCCTGTTCGTGGCTCTGCAACGCGGCTTCGATACCGCTCAACCCTATGCCGCCATTCTCAAGTACGACACCGCCACCGGTATTTGGAGCAGTGCGCAATATCCCTTGGATCAGCACAGCAAGGATCCCGCTACGTACTGGATGGGTCTGTCGGAAATTCAGCTTATCGAAGAGGGTCGGCTGCTCATTCTGGAACGGGACAAGGGCGGCGGTGAAGGCGGCGCTATCAATGCGGAATACAAGCGGATCTACAGCGTGCAGGCTGCTGACGTGGTGGATGGCGCGACGCTGACCAAGACCTTAATCCGCGACCTGCGCAAGGACTACAACTACCTGCATGAAAAGGCCGAAGGGATGGTGGTCTATCAAGGTGATATCTGGGTAGTCAACGACAATGATGGCGGTGGATGGACCCGGATGTTGAACGCCGGAACGTTGTGACGTAACATTTAACCGACAACAGCGATGATAATCGTTTGGCAACCTGACACCTTGCGGACATCCCAGTGATGAATCCTACCCGAGAACCCTGCCGGCTAACTCCCGGCTCGATTACCACGTCCCTGACCGTCAAGCAAGCCATGCTACGCAAAACATTCACGCCTGTGTCAAGGTGGATGACACCGTACCCGGCATTGAAGAGAGATTGAACACCGGGATGTGGACGGTCGCTGTGGCGATTTCACCGGGTCTGTTGTTGCTGGATGAACCACTGTCTGCGCTGGACGCCATGACCACGGTTTCCGCGGTGGTTTTTCTCTATTCGCCCGATACAACGCTGGCCTCGGTTGCGGTGCTGAATATGGATGATGCCGGGGACACGGCACCGGCAGCCACGATGGCGATGTTGATCGTCGTGACTGCGGGTGCCGTGCGGCTGGAGCACACCGGCCAGAGTCATTGGCTACAGCGCCGCACTCAGGCATGGCAGCGCTGACGGGACTCCCGAATATGCGGGTGACGGCAAGTGGGTCAGTGCTGGACTGTCGAAGAATTCGCTGGAGGGTTGCTATACTGAACAGATCGCAAACCACGAAACTGTTTCAGTCCCGACATGCGCAAACACTCACTGCTTCCGCTCCTTCCCCTGGCGCTATTGACCGCCTGCAATGGCCATAGTGACAACGCAACTACTAACCGACCGATCACGGTCACCATCCTCCACACCAACGACACCCACAGTCGCCTGGAACCCTTCCCCAGCGATGGCGAACTCTCTGCCAGCAACATAGGGCCACAACAGGGCGGTATAGCCCGTCGCAAAACGCTGATTGATCACGTTCGCGCTACTGAACCGCACGTCCTGTTACTCGACGCTGGCGACAACTTTCAAGGCACCATTTTCTACAATGCCTGGAAAGGTTCCGCAGAAGTCATGGCGATCAATACCCTCGGTTATGATGCCGTTACTCTCGGCAACCACGAGTTTGACCTGGGGTCGGCAGAACTGGGACGCGCCGTGCGCGGCGAACCGGTGACGATTGCTGACGTGGCCTATCCCACTGAAAAGCTGCAACTGCCGATGATCGCCACCAACGTCGATGCCTCGCGTGAACCCACGTTGACCGGCCTGTTCCGTCCCAGCGTCGTACTGGAACGCAACGGCGAGCAATTCGGCATTCTGGGCATCGTCACCGAAGACGTGCCGCGAGCCTCCAGTCCTGGTCCCAACTTGCGCTTCCTCGACTACACCGCCAGCGTTCAGGCGGAAGTCGACCGGTTGACCGCGCAGGGCATCAACAAAATCATCCTGCTGTCGCACTACGGCTATCGGGTCGATGTGGAGAAAGCCCCGCAACTGAGTGGCGTAGACTTGATTATCTCTGGCCACGATCATGCTTTGCTGGGCGACCCGGCCGCCATTGAAGCCGTCGCTCCCGGCCAGGGCGCACAGGTCAAGGGTCCCTATCCCACAGTTGCGACCGCGAAGGATGGTCAGCCAGTGCTGGTGGTCAGCGCGTATGAATGGGGCCGTTGGCTGGGTCAAATCAAGGTGGGTTTCGATGAACACGGCATCGCCCAAACCTGGCAAAGTCAGCCCATTTTTGTCCGTGGTTGCGAATTTGCGAACGGAGCCGTGGACTGTCGGCAACAAGCCGCTCCGGAAGACCTGACGGTCAAAGCGCAGGTGGCCGTCTACCGGGAACCGGTGAACAGCTTTGCGGGCGTCATTGTCGGTCAGGCGGGTCTGTTCTTCGATGGCCGTCGGAACCCAGGCGTTCGCACTCAGGAAATGCCGCTGGGTAATCTGATTGCTGATGTTCTGCTCACGTCAACGGCTAAATCGGATAACGCCGTCGCGGCCATTTCCAATAGCGGCAGCATCCGCGCCAGCCTCGATCAGGGCGATGTCACTTTCGAGAAGGCGCTGAATGTGCTGCCGTTTGGAAACACTGTCGTGGTCGTGGAACTCACGGGGGAAGCCTTGGTTGCGGCACTCGATCATGGTCTGTCCCAACCAGGCGCGGGCGCGGGCGCTTTCCCTCAAATTGCCGGCCTGAAAGTCAGCTATTGCGCTAATCTCCCCTGCCCCAGTGTATTGCGTACCAATGGCGTCGTTACGCAACTGACTGTCAATGGCAGTCCAGTCGATTTCACTGCGACCTACCGCATCGCGATCAACAGCTTCAGCGCCGGTGGCGGTGACGACTACACGATGTTCAAGGACGCCTGCAGCAGTGGCGTTTATTGCCGCGATACCGGCATTCTGGAACTGGATTTGCTGGTTGAGGAATTCAAGACCCGCTCGCCAGTCGTGCGCAACGTTGAAGGCCGTATCACCCAGCAATAGCTCAACCGACTCTCTCGCTTGTTCCACCGTTTACCGAAAGCGCTTGCCGAATCTCCCTGGCCAGCGCTTCCCGGGAAAACGGCTTTTGCAGGAAATGGACGCCTTCGTCAAGAACGCCGTGATGCGCGATGACATTCGCGGTGTAGCCGGACATGAATACGCAGCGCATATCGGGACGCAATGCACTGAGCCGCTGCCAAAGTTCACGACCGCTCATCCCCGGCATGACCACGTCGGTCAGCAAGAGATGAATCGGCGCATCATGCGCTTCAACCTGCTGCAGCGCCTGGTCAGGACTCCCGGCAGCCAGCACGGTATAACCGAGTTGCTGAAGCATTCGCATATTGAGTTTAAGCAGCGCAGCCTCATCTTCAACCAGGAGCACGGTTTCAGTCCCCATTGGCGTCACTGCGGGTATTAACGCCGCTTGCGCATCGACCAAATCCGCGGTATGCCGGGGCAAATAGATCTTGAACGTCGCGCCTTTCCCCGGTTCGCTGTAAACGTAAATGAAGCCGTTATTCTGCTTGACGATGCCGTACACGGTCGCCAGTCCAAGGCCGGTGCCCTGCCCCGGCGGCTTAGTGGTGAAAAAGGGATCAAACAGCCGGGACAATACCACATGATCCATGCCGATCCCATTATTACTGACCGCCATCAGCACATACGATCCCGGGCTGCACTCCGCGTGCGCCTCACAATAGGCGTCGTCAAACGTGGCTAGACCCGTCTCAATCACGATGGTGCCAATTCCGGAAATCGCATCACGGGCGTTGACCACTAGATTGGCAAGAATTTGATCGATTTGAGCTGGATCCATCTTCACCCGCATCGGGTCGCGGGCGGGTTTCCATAACAGATCAATGTTTTCGCCAATTAGTCGCCTGAGCATCTTGAACATACCCGCGATGGTGTCGTTCAAATCCAGGACTCTAGGCGCAATCGTCTGCTTGCGCGCAAAGGCCAGCAACTGGCGAGTCAGATCGGCTGAACGCTGAGCCGCACTCCGAATTTCCTGCAAATCAGCGGCCAGCGCACTGTCCGGCGTGACCTGCTCCAAAGCCAGATCGGCATGGCCGGTAATCACCGCCAGCATGTTATTAAAATCATGCGCAACGCCGCCCGCCAATCGCCCCACCGCTTCCATCTTTTGCGACTGCTGGAGCTGCGCCTCCAGTACATCCTGTTGATGCACTGCCTGACGTTCCTTGGCCTCGGCGCTGCGTCGCTCGACCACCTTCCAGACCGATTCCATGAGCAGGGTGAGTTGCAAGATGTCGGTTTCATGGTAATCAGTGACTTTATTAGCGACGCCGATCACCGCTACAATCTTCCCTCCGCTGAATACCGGTACCGTCAGATATTTCAGCAGCGGCGCATGACCGGCGGGATAGCCCTTCTTGAGCGGATGCGCTGCAGCAAAATCATTGACCAGAATCGACCTGCGTTGTCGAACCGCTTCACCCCAGAGGCCAGTTTTGTCCAGTTCATAGCAGGTCTGCGGGCTAACAATCGAACACTCCTCCATGACCCCCCGGGACCAGGAATTCAGGACAAACTCCTGACGATCTTCATGGTAGCGGTAGATATAGCCGATCTTGCTGCCGGTCAGCCGAATCGCTTCATGCAGGGCATGATCCAGAAAATCCTGTATGGAATCAATGGGATACTGCAAAATATTGGCCAGACTGCGCAATCGAGCCTCATTCAGGAACACGATGTGCTCGCCTTCGCGGCGAACCAGCAGGGTTTCAGCACTGTGGTTGGGTGTGGGCCAGGACTGGATCAGGGGATACAGGTTGGATTCCGCGAAACTGCGCAGGATAAGCATCGCCAATGGCTGTCCATCGGCACTGATAATCGGTGTCACCGTGTCGATATAAACGCGGTCGTCAGCCGCACGGTAGAAATCCGAGAGAACGCTATCGCTGCCCGCCAAGGCAGTTCGTATCGCCTTCTGGGCAGCGAGCAAGCGCCCGCCCTCTGGATCAAGCAACAGAACGTTGGCATAGCCATGGCTTTCCTGTTCCAATTGCAACCGGGTTTCCCAATCCGTTTGCAAGTCGTGAGTCGCCGGATTTTGTCGCCAGGTTTCCAGGGCGCGCCGGAAAAACGGACTGCCTGCCATTCGGTGAGCGTCAGCCAGGCGCTCCTGCTGCCATTGCTGGATCTGTTCGACTTTCAACGCGCTGATGGCCGCGATGTCGTGATATTTTTCCTGGCGGATGCGCTCAGCTTCGGCGTGATAATATCCGTAGCCGCCACCGAGTAATAGCAGCGCGATCAAGACAAAAACAGATGTCCAGATCCAGACAGATGCCTTAATGCCCCGGTCGTTTATTGCGCTCAAGACGGTGTTGTCCCCTCGACTTCCAGCGTCCAGGTGATTGGGAAGCTCATTGCGGCGCTGTCATTCAAATATCGGTGAGCCGAGCCTGCCGGGCATTATCCTCCCGGAAGGCTCGGCTCAAGTGACTACAAATAACGCATTTGCAGGTAAACCATGCTGATGGCGATCGACATCAGCATGAGTGGGAAGGCCACCAGAGTGTACCGGATAAAGCGAATGGGTTGACCCGCCCGTTCCGCGAAACCAGCAACCACCAGATTAGCGCTGGCTCCGACCAGAGTGCCGTTA
>JAIFNF010000146.1 GCA_020047885.1 Gammaproteobacteria bacterium
CGGGAACCTGTTCGCTCTGGTCGGGATGGACCATGAACACGACTTCGTAATGTCTCATGCAGACTCCTTACGGATGAAAGAAGCCTCCCGCAGCGCGGTGAGGCAAGGAGAAGCGGTCGGGTAGACCGCAAAGGGAGGCTATCTTAGGCGGAAAGGCCGAGGGGCGCAATGTTGCGCTATAATCCGTTTCTTCACCCGAACCTGGATTCACTGGCTATGGCGTTTTGGCAGCATCTACGCGAAGACATTACCTGCGTATTCGACCGCGACCCGGCGGCGCGTCATGTCTTCGAAATTCTGACCTGTTATCCCGGCATCCATGCGGTTCTGTTGCATCGCTTCAATCATGCGCTGTGGAATCTGGGCATGAAGTGGCTGGCGCGGCTCCTATCCACCTTCGCCCGCCTGCTGACCGGTATCGAAATTCATCCGGGTGCGAAAATTGGCCGACGGTTTTTCATTGATCATGGCATGGGCATCGTGATTGGCGAAACAGCAGAAATTGGCGATGATTGCACGCTGTACCAGGGTGTGACGCTGGGCGGGACCAGTTGGAACAAGGGCAAGCGCCATCCGACGCTGGGCCGGAATGTGGTCATCGGGGCTGGCGCCAAAGTGTTGGGACCATTCACCGTCGGCGACAACGCCCGAATTGGCTCGAATTCGGTGGTCATCAAGGCGGTGCCGGCGGGCGCAACGGTGGTTGGGGTGCCGGGTCGGGTGGTTGAAGCAGGCGGCGCAGAGGATGTTCGCCGCGAAATCGCCCGCAAACTGGGATTTGATGCCTACGGGGCGACGCCGGATTTACCCGACCCGGAAGCCCACGCGATTAACCAGATGCTGGATCATTTGCAGGCGCTGGATCGCACCGTCCGCCATTTGTGCCAAACCTTGCGCGAGGCCGGCATTGAACCCGGTGAGCTTTATCTGCGCGAATTGCAAGGCTGTGAACTGCATTCCGCGGCCAGTCCCGAGGGCTGGCCTGAGCAAAACCGGGTCAGCGCGGTCAAAGCAGAGTCTTAGGTGATTTCTCATAAAGACCATACCGAGTGTGGATCATCATTCCAGATTAGCCACGGAAAAACACGGAAAAACACGGAAAATTCTTTCTTTTTCTGTGTCATTCCGTGTCGTTCCGTGGCTAAAATTCTCACGTTTGGCTGGAGTGGGGATCAAGGTGTGTATGCTCTTTTCAGGAAATCGCCTTAGGCCACGGTGATGCAGGCACTCAGCGCAGCGGCTCGGGAGCATTTCACCCATCCCCGTCATGTCGGCCAGTGGTCACTGGAAACACTGGACATCGCCGCAGCGCGGGTGGAGTTGCCCACCAGCGGCGAGATTTTACAAGTGCAGTTACGCATCGAACATGGCGTAATCATTGATGCGCGATTTAAGGCCTATGGTTGCGGCTGGCTGATCGCCTGTGGTTCGCTGCTGATGGAGCGGATGATCGGACAACCACTGGCGGATGCCGCGCAATTCCGGCATCACGCACTGGTGGAAGAGTTGACTGTGCCGCCGGAGAAGTTGCATTGCGCGGTGCTGGCGGAAACCGTGCTGCATACGGCGCTGAATTCGCCTTTACCCCCCCCAACCCCTCTCCCCGTGGACGAGGGGCATCAATAGCTGTTTATGAAGGAGATGCTGATGATTACCCTGACTGAAAAAGCGGCGGATCGTGCGCGAACCTATCTGGCGAAACCGGGCAAGGCCGAGGGCTTGCGACTGGGCATACGCAATACGGGTTGCTCGGGTTATATGTATGTGGCGAAATTGGCTGAACAGATTGAGCCGGATGATCAGGTGTTTGAGTCGCAAGGCGTCAAAGTGGTGGTCAACGCCAGAGACCTGCCCTATCTGGACGGCATGGAAGTGGATTACGCCAAATCGGGACTGAATGAGGGATTCCGTTTCAACAATCCCAACGCCAAAAGCGCCTGCGGTTGTGGCGAGAGTTTTAACGTTTGAGGCTCAGTAATCCACATTTTAATTGCAGCGCAACAAAAAACGCCTTGCCGGAAATCGCGGCAAGGCGTTGGTTGAGATGGTGGCCAAGGGCAGCATCGAACTGCCGAAGCGTGTCGTCCAGATTCCAGCGGTGCAGGGCGGCAGGCTGTAGTGATCTGCGGGGCGGACTGGACCTTCAGTGTTGAAAAAACGCATGGCGGGACTCCGGGAAGGATCAGGCTGATCGAGAATGCGCGTGAACTATACTGCCCACCGTCATAACTTGACCTTTTGAACCGCTAAGACGCCAGGGTCGCCCATCGTCTTCGCTGGTTTTAATCTGCGTTCATCTGCGGATCACAATGTTCTGATTATGGCAGTGCCAAGTATATCGCCATTCCATCCGCAGCTAAACCATAAAGCGCCGCGACTTTTTGATCAATTTCCGCTTCGAGTTGGGCAATATCAGCGCGGGGATTGGCGCGGCGCAGAGTCAGGATTTCATCAACCAGAGCGACAATCGGCGCTTGCTGTTCTGGTGACACATCAGGAATCGGGAGTTTTTTCCAGTCGTCGGGGTAAAGATGGATGTTGCTACGGCGATTAGCGCGGAGAAAGTCGCGGGCAGTGCTGGAATTCATCACGCCAAGCAGATATTTGACATTAAAACGGCGACTGGTGGCTTCTAGTTCTTCACGCTTGGGCAAATCAAGACGGGTGGGTTTTTCTCCGCGATAACGGGCAACCTTGTTGATAGAGTTATTTCGAACACCAGACAATAAGTACCAAGGAACAAAACCAACACTGGACGGAGTAAAAATAATATGACCATCATCATAAACAGATACTGGTTGACTACCTGGACTCCGTTTAGCAATTATCTTTTCAGACACTTCATAAAGTTCATTGAAAGTTTTTGCATAAAATTGATCAGGTGCTCTTTTAGTCCCCCATTCAAGCCACATAAACTCATCAATAATCCAGTTGTTAAGATGCTTACCTTCAACATACCGCTTCGAATGAATTGCTGTCTTGAACTTTGAAACTAAATTTTCAGTCACGAATTTTTCAAATTGTGGGGCGCTACTGGGTCTTAATCCATAAGAAACGTAACAAATTGAGTCGATAGGCACATGATTACATGCAAAAATAATTGATGTTTCATCTTCCGGAAAAAACGCCCGATAGGTCAGATTAACTTGTTCATCAGTCGGCAACAGTTCAACCTGACCAAAAGCTGCCTGATGAACGCGCCGTTCGGGCTGATGATTTGTGCCATTTGCCTTTTGAAAGAAATAGATGAGATTGTGAACAGCGGCCTCAAAAATTTGCAGATTACTACAAAAGTCCAGACGTAAAATCCGGGAATTCTTGAGAAACCAGTTCTGCGGTTTCTGGGCATATTTGGAATGGCAGAAAGCATCAGAAACAATCATCGTACTGATACCACTGGGTTTCAGCAGTTGATAAGCCCGTTCAATAAAGGGCACGAATAAATCCCATTTCTCCCAAAGCGTTTCATAATTCTTGCTGGCCTGAATTTGTTCACGCTGGCGGCGGTTCCACTCGGATTGCTCATCGGCTCGCACATACGGCGGATTGCCAATGGTGATGTCAAAACCCTCCCGAATACCAAACATCGACTCTGGATCAAAATAGTTCGCCACCCGATCCGGCTTATACGGATCCCAATCGACAACCGCTGACGCTAATTCATCAGCCCCACTGCCGCCAATATCCTTAATAAACGCACCCAACCCCCGCCGTAACTGCCGATCATCCGCGTGGCATGTTGCTTTATCTTTGTGCGTCGCGGAAGAAAAATGACGGATACGCACGTCCAGAATAGCCTGCTCTTTGGGAACAATTTCCTGCGCAAACAGAGCTAAACCTTCACGGCTGGGCAACCCTAGCAACGCATTGGTGCAAACAAACTTGGTTTCCAAATTGGGCAACGGGCGAATCTGGGTATTGCTCTTCTGCTCAATGACCAGCGACAGAAAAAACCGCAGCTTGCTAATCTGAATCGCGGCAGGCTGAATATCCACGCCATGAATACAATCCTTAATCAATTCCAGCTTGCGGGTGTAATCAAACGACTCCTCACGGAACACCTGCTCCGCCTTCTCCCGCATTTCCACGGGCAGCACCGCCAACTTGGCGGCTTTCCAGCGTTCATTACCCGGATCCAGTTTACGCAGGATATGAACCAGTCGGTGCAATAAACCCATCGGAAACGCCCCGGAACCACACGCCGGATCCAGAATCCGCAGCCGACTCAACGCATCAACCATCAGCCCTGCCTGATCGGTATTAAAACCATGCGACTCCCGCCCCTCAGCCACCAATTCACGAAGACCAGCTTCTAAATCAGCGGACTTTATGCCATTCAAAACGGTGAGCAGATGACGAACTAACGCCTCCTCAACCATGTAATTAACGATTTCACGCGGCGTATAAAAAGACCCGGTAGATTTACGAGCGACGGCTCCGGTTTCTGGATTGATGGCGGCCAACAGATTTTCAAAAACCCGGCCCAGCAATTCCGGGTCCAGCGCAATATCCTCTTCAAATGGCGTGTTTTCCTCGATAGTGAACTTGTAATCGCGGAAAATACGAAACAAGCCGCGCACCTTGGGCGGATTAGCCTCACCCAGCAGCCCCGCAATTTCAGAAACCGGGCGCTCATTGCCAAAAAACAGAAAATCAGGAACCAGCGGTTGCTTGCCCGGCACATCCGAAAAACCATCCACCCGTTTTTCCTGGGTAATATCCGGATCATCACGACCAGGAATTTCATCCAGCATCTCAAACAACCCCCCATTTAAAAACGGAATAGTTTGATAAAGCGCCTCAACTTGTGCGGTTTCATGGAACAGATTGACATGGCGAAAATAGCGCTGATCGCCATAGTGTTGGTTTCGCCCCTTAAAATTATGTACGGTACGAAACTTTCGCTCCGCAACCGGCGTATTGAGTGTTGCGAAAAACAGATTTTGCAGAATAGCTTTGTAATAACGACTCTGTGTATCCTTCTCACAGGCGTCAATCTGCCAATCGCGTAACAATTTTTCAACAGTCCGTTCAGAAAACAGCGCACCGGGAATCAGCTTTTTTTCAGTCAGAAACCAGCAGAAAACCAGCCGGGTTAATAAACGCAGCAGAGCTTCTGAATCACGGTTTTCAATATCTTTTTGTGCGCCATCAGGAAATTTTACGCAGACCCGCGCCCAATAAAACCAGTTGCGAATTTCAACAAAAAACCGCTTGTTCAAGATCTGAATGGACAGTGCTGCAATCCAGGCATTGTATAATTCGCGGAAATTGGTCGGAGCATGACGCTCACCCAAATTCTCAAATGCCAGTCCCGCTAAAATATCCAGATGCGCCCGATGCGGATCGGCATAGCGCACATCCTTAATGACGGTAATGCGGCGATTCATCACCTCCTGAGTGGCATCGCGCAAATGCAGACGCCGATCAATCACCGCCAGCGAAACGTATTGACCGTATTTAAACAGCACGATGGCCGGCATCTCGAAAGGTCGATTGATTTCACGAGTAATAGCTGCTAATTCAGTGCGTGACCAATTCTCACCAGTTAATTCAATTGCTAAAAACACAAAATATTCAATCGCTTTTCGGGCATATCGGGCGTGAATCAGTGACGCTGTCTGTCCATGACCTGCGGAATCAGCGCCCAGCAACCGCACCTCATGATCTTGAATTTGAAACAGGAAAGCGCACCGCCGCCAGTCATCAACTCGTTGCAACTGATTCAAACGTTCACTGTTAGGCAATTCAGCAATGAAAGCCCGTGGGTCATGGCTAAAATCTTCAACATAGTCATCACTTCGATAGCCAAGCGCCGAAAAAAAATGCGTCGCGGCATCTTCCAATATCCGATTCTGGAAACCGGCCAATGCTGAACGCAAGACATAGAGAAGTTCGGAAGTCGCATCAGGCATGAAAATAAGCCTCCAGAAGGTTAATCAGAATTAGTGAGAATTAAAACGCTTTAGGTAGTCCAGCTTGTTTCAAAATATCATTCGCTAATGGTGCAGAACTTAATGAACGTGGGTAACCGTTCACCTCCCCCCACCCCAGCCCTCCCCCGCAAGGGGGGAGGGCGTCTTGCGAAGCAGCGAGTTCGCGCTCCCCCTCTCCATTTATGGGGAGGGGGTTGGGGCATACGCGCCAACTTAATGGGATAAGGTATTGAAAAAAATGTAAAAGAATGGCAGGCTCCAAGTTCATTCACTCACCTGGTGATCGGAGGATCGACCACGATGAGCCTGCCATTCGGAAAACCTGATACGACATTTGACCAGTTCTTGCAAGAGTTGCCGACGAACTATCATGAGTTAGCGTT
>JAIFNF010000199.1 GCA_020047885.1 Gammaproteobacteria bacterium
GGCAGTCGGCGCTGGAATTCGACGGGTTGCTTGTGCTGAATCAGAAATCCTGTCGAATCATGGAGCAGCTCCCAGGGTAACGCCAACAGAGGCGTCGTATCGGGAGCCAGGGCGCTGGCCTGAATCGTCAGTCGATGTTCTCGGGGAGCCTCGGCCTGGCGCCAGTCCACAAGCAGCGTTTGCAACTCCGGCGTGTTCAGCGTGGCCTGGTACAGGGTGCGGCCCCATTGCGCAAGCAGGGCGTCGGTGCGTCGGGCGAACCGGCGCACCGTATCGGTGGGCCAGCGGGGATAGTCCTGCCAGTACCAATGAAGAATTCGCTCCGGGAAGGGTGCGGGCAGGGGACCAAATAGAACCTGAGCGCTCGCAGGAGGCCCGGTTTCCGGATGGTGATTCAGGTCGGCGGTCAGGGACCAATGCCCGTTCGTTTCGGGATCGGTCGGGCTAAAGGTCAAAGTCAAATCAGACAGGACCGGGAGATTGCGTTCGGCGTCGACCAGTGGTGATGCTCGCAGCACCGCTAATAAAGCGGGCAGCGCCGCGCCTAGTCCTTCAGCGGTCAACACGATGGGCGTGGTCGCCGGCAGTGGCGTAAACCAGTCATTGAGTAGGATCGGATCGACGCCCGGCAACAGGAGCGGAACCACCCGATAGGCGTCAGCCCGCCGCCGTTCTGCTTCCTGGGCGATTTCGATTTCCCGGCGCAGCCAGGAAGGATCGCCGGTATTCAAGCCCAGGACGACAATGACCTGCGTCGCCTGTTCGATAGCCCAGCGGACATCCGGGGCGGGCCGTTCGCTGCCGCGCAGTTGTCCGCTATCGCGCCAGACCGTGAGGCGACAGGTTTCCAGCGCCAACCCCAGATCCCGGGCGAAGTCGTTTTCAGTCAGGGCATGACAAATGAAGAGCATAGCAGCAGCCATCGGGTCATTCCGGGCAACAGTGAAAAGGTGAAAATACCCGCATAGCGTAGCGCAAAACTCGGCACCGGGGACTTGAAAATGAGCGACTCAACCCTATTTCTTCACCAAGAGCCAAGGCGTTCAGGGGAACGCCAGAATGTGAAACCCACGAGAGGAGGATTAACCATGGCACTCATGCGCTATGAACCCTTCAATCTGCTGAATCAGTTGCAGCGGGAAATGAACCGGCTGTTTGAGAGCAGTCGAATGGGTGATGAAGAAACCGGCCATCTGCTGGCCGACTGGGCGCCGGCAGTGGATATTAAGGAAGAGCCGAGTCAGTTCGTGATTCATGCGGATTTGCCCGGCGTCGACGCCAAGGATATTGACATTACCCTGGAGAACGGGGTTCTGACTTTGAAAGGCCAGCGAGCTGCTGAGAAGAAGGAAGAAACCGAGAATTACCGCCGGATTGAGCGGGTGCGCGGGACGTTCCTGCGGCGGTTCTCGCTCCCGGAGGCGGTGGACGCCGAGAAAGTGGCGGCCAAGTGCAAGGATGGGGTGCTGGAGTTGCTCGTGCCGAAACGCGAAGCAGCGCAACCGCGCCGGATCGCGATTGAAAGTTGATGAGCGGGCGGGGGAGGAGGGCATTCAAGCCGATTCTCGGACAATGTCCCCCAATCCCGCCTGGCGGAGTGCGTCATTGAGCAACTGGCGGATTTGCGCGGTCGTGTCCAGCGTCAGCGCCTGTTGCGCCAGATTGCGCGCTCCGTCCAAGGTGAAGCTGCGAATCGCCCATTTCACCCGTGGCGCACTGATCGCGCCCGCGCTCAAGCTATCCACGCCCATCCCCAGCAGCAGGATGGCTGCGCCCGGATCAGCGGCCATTTCTCCGCAGAGATGCACGGGCCGTTCAGCGCGATGACCTTCCGCCACGATATAAGCAATCGCCTTGAGCATCGCCGGATGGAGGTTATCGTACAAGCCGGCGACGCGGGCATTATCGCGGTCTACGGCGAGTAGGTACTGGGTCAGATCGTTGGTGCCGACCGATAGAAAATCCACCCGCCGCGCCAGTTGTCCAGCCTGCCAGGCAGCGGAAGGGACTTCAATCATCACGCCCACTTCCGGTCGCGCCGTGGGCCAGCCTTCCTCCTGCAATTCACTGTATGCGCGTTCCAGTAAACGCAGCGCCTCATTGACCTCCTCAACGGTGGTGATCATCGGGAACAGAATCCGCAGATTGTTTAAGTCGGCGTTGGCACGCAGCATGGCGCGCAACTGGGTCAGGAAAATATCGGGGTGATCCAGCGTGAAGCGCATCCCGCGCCAACCGAGGAAGGGATTGTTTTCCTCGATCCTGAAATAGGGCAGAGTCTTGTCACCGCCAATGTCCAGCGTTCGCATCACCACCGGTTGTGGGGCAAAGGCCGCCAGCATCTGCCGGTAGATCTGGCATTGTTCATCTTCGCTGGGAAAGGATTCCCGCACCATGAAAGCAAATTCCGTGCGATACAGACCGATGCCCTCCGCGCCGCAGTGACGGGCCGCGGCAATGTCGGTGAGCAGCCCGGCTTTGACATACAGCGGGAGATGATGGCCGTCGCGGGTGGTGGTCGGCAGGTGGCGCAACGCCCCCAATTCCACGGTCAGTTCCGCTTCGGCGGCGAGTTGTTGCTGATATTCCTGGCGTAGCGCCGGATCGGGATTGAGATAAACCCGACCCTGATAGCCATCGATAATAATCTCGCGGCCTTCGAAGCGACCCAGTGGCCGGTCGCCCAGACCCATGACTGCCGGGATACCCATGGCGCGGGCCAGCAGCGCCACATGCGAAAGGGCTGAGCCGCGCAGACAGACAATGCCCGCCAACCGTTCGGGCGAGGCTGCCGCCAGATGCGCAACGCTCATTTCTTCCGCGACTAGAATGCAATGTTCTGCGGTCAGTTCCGGTAACTGGGCGGCAGTGCCCATGCGCAAGTGATTCAAGACCCGTCGGCCCAGATCGCGGATGTCCTCCGCCCGGGCGCTGAGGTAGGGATCGGTGGCCTGTTCCAGTAACCGAACCCGGGACTGGATGGCATCGCGCCAGGCGGCCGGTGCCCAGCAGCCGCTTTGAATGCGTGTCAAAGTATCCGTCAACAGGCTATCGCTACTCAGCATCATCCGGTAAACCGTAAACAGCGCCTGTTCGGTGGGCGGCAGCAGGGGTGCCAGGCGCTCGCTGGCATCGCGCAATTCCTGTTCCACGGTAGCCATTGCGGCCTGAAATGCGGCAATTTCAGCGGCAGGATCAGCAGCCTGTCGGTCAGGGACATCGTCGAGATCCGCCATCAGGTGCGGGACGGTGACGACGCCAATGGCGATACCTGGCGCGCCGGCCACGCCCTGCAGCGCCCGAGTCCCAAGGGTCAGCGGGTTGAGTAATTCCTGGGTCGCCCCGCTGAGAATGGCGTGATTCAGGGTACTGGCCAACTGGGCGGCGATGGTCACCAGAAAATCCACTTCGGTGGAATGAAACTGGCGGGTTGCGGTGTGCTGGACGGTCAGCACCCCCAGCACGCGCCGGTACTGGATCAACGGTACGCCCAGGAAGGCATGGTAATTCTCCTCGCACACTTCACAGACCGGGTAAAACCGGGGATGGCGGGGGGCATCGGGCAAATTCAGCGGTTCCTGCCGGTCAGCGACCAGCCCGATCAAGCCTTGCTGGCGATGGAGGCGCACCCGGCCAATCGCCTGGGGATTCAGGCCGGCGGTCGCCATCAGCACATATTCACGGTTGTCCTCATCGGCCAGATAAACGGTGCAGGCGGCAACGTGCATCGTATCCCGAATCCGGTTGACCGTGATCGCCAGTGCGCTGGACAGGTCAGGGGCAGCGCTGACATCCTGGACAATACGGCGGAGAGTTTCGAGCATGCGTCAGGAATCCTTATAACAAGCAGGGGCAGGCAATTTCTCGCAAAGAACGAACCCCGTCAATCGGATCTCCCGCCTGTGGAAAAGTAGGCCGGGAGATTTTGCGATGGCATCGACCGTCGCGACAGGCGAAAGCCGGTTAGAATAGTCTGACTTTCGTTGAACCTGGCATTGAATGATGAATGAACCCAATCAATTGACCTGCGATCCCGGCCAAGCCGGACGCCTGCTGCGCTGGGCGACCTACGCCTCGGTATCGACCGCCATTCTCCTGATCGCTGGAAAACTGGCGGCAGCGCTAATGACCGGATCCGTGAGCGTGCTGGCGTCGCTAGTGGATTCGATGATGGATGCGGCGGCATCGATCATTAATCTGCTGGCGGTGCATTATGCCCTGCAACCGCCTGACCGCGATCATCGCTTCGGTCACGGTAAAGCCGAACCCCTGGCGGGTCTGGTGCAGGCGGCTTTCATCGCCGGTTCGGCGGTGTTTCTGATCGTGCACGCCCTCGATCGGTTAGTCCACACCCAACCCTTGCAAGCGGAGTGGGTGGGTCTGGGAGTACTAGCATTTTCGATGATGGCTACTGGCGTGTTGTTGCTGTTCCAGCATTATGTGATCCGCCGGACCCAGTCCACGGCGATTCGCGCTGATGCCCTGCATTACGCGACTGATCTGCTGAC
This sequence comes from Gammaproteobacteria bacterium, assembly GCA_020047885.1. Next base: position 4,509 of record JAIFNF010000199.1, read on the forward strand.
CAATGCCGCGACCATTGTGGCGCTGGGGCTGGCGATGCTGGGTTGGCCGTTGGTGGATCCGTTGTTCGCGATTGGCATTGCCCTGTACATTCTCTACAGCGCCGGGCAGATCGGCCATGAGTCGATCCAGTTGCTCCTGGATCGGGAGTTGCCGCCCGAGGTGCAGGACCGCATTAAGGAGATTGTGCGCAGCCACCCGCTGGTGCGCGGCATCCATGATGTGCGAACCCGCCGTTCCGGGCCGACGTACTTTATTCAGTTGCATCTGATGCTCGATGATCAGATGCCGCTGGTGGAGGCGCATCGGGTTGCGGATGACGTCGAGGCGGCGATTCTGCGGGTCTTTCCCAACGCGGATGTGTTGATTCATGAGGACCCGGCCAGTGAAGCGCCGCCGCCGCCCTTGCCCGCGTGAAGCACCGCCCGGTCTTTTCCATGTCCGCACCGGCCAATCACAGTTAAAATGAACTCCATCCTTGTTCTGGCTCTTCAGGAGATTGCCTAATGACCTTTGTCGTTACCGAAAACTGCATCAAGTGCAAATACACCGATTGTGTGGAAGTGTGCCCGGTGGATTGTTTCCACGAAGGCCCGAACTTTCTGGTCATCGATCCCGATGAATGTATTGACTGTACGTTGTGCGAACCGGAATGCCCGGCGCAGGCGATTTTCTCCGAGGACGATGTGCCCGCGGACCAGCAAGCGTTCCTGGCGCTGAATGCGGATCTGGCTAAACAATGGCCGGTGATTACCACCCGCAAGGAGCCGCCGCTGGATGCGGTCGAGTGGGATGGCAAGCCGGATAAATTGCAATATCTGGAACGCTAAAGGCAGATCTCTGCGTTGCGTTGAGTTCCCCCTATTGAAAATAAAGGGGTGGGGGGATTTTCCGCCCCGACCCTGATGGACATTTGAGATGACTGAAGCATCCTACGTTTTTGAAGTGAATCAACATAACTTTGCCTCGGTCGTCGAGGCCTCGCAGCGGGTACCGGTGCTGCTGGATTTCTGGGCGGACTGGTGCCAGCCCTGCCAGACCTTGACACCGCTGCTAACCAAATTGGCGCAGGAATACCGGGGTCGATTTGTTCTGGCCAAGATTAACGCCGATGCGGAACAGGGACTGGCCGCCCATTTCCGGGTGCGCAGCCTGCCGACGGTGCTGGTGATCTGGCAGGGGCAGTTGGTGGAGCAATTGGTTGGTTTGCAACCAGAATCCACCTATCGGCAGATTATTGACCGGCTCTATGCCAGTCCTGGCGACCAGGTGCGGGAACAGATTGAGGTGCTCTGGGAGCAGGGGCATCGCCAGGAGGCAGTGCAATTACTGCAGGAGGCGCTCAAGCAGGAAGAGAGCGTTGAATGGAAGGTGCTGCTGGCCGACAAGCTGTTGCAACTGGATCAGAGCGTGGAAGCCCGGACGTTGCTGGAAAGCTTGCCGGTGGAGGAGCGCGAGCGGCAACCCGCCAGTGGTTTATTGGCGCGGCTGCAATTCGCCGACCGGGTCCAGGATGCGCCGGATCGGGCAGCGCTGGAAAAGATCGTGCAGGCGGATCCAGCGAACAGTGCGGCACGTCAGCAACTGGCGGCGCGTTGGGTATTGGCCGATAACTATGAGGCCGCGCTGGAGCAGTTTATGGAAATCCTGCAGCGCGATCCAAAGTTCGAGGATGAGGCAGGCCGCAAGGGGTTGATTGCGATCTTTGAGATTCTCGGCAATGAGCATCCGCTGGTGATGACCTACCGGCGGCGGATGTTCTCGCTGCTGCATTGAGGAATCAGCGCAACCGGGAAAGCGGTGCAACCCCCTGGCAAGTCAGGAAGCCACCCTGGCGATAATTCCGTCCAGCTCGTCCAGCGTGTTGTAGTGGATCATCACACAGCCCTTCCCTGAAGCGGCATGGCGCAATTTCACCCGTGCGCCAAACCGTTCCGACAAATTATCCTGGAGCAGACGGATATCTGGGTCCGCGGGTTTCCCGGGTGGTGCGGGATCCACCGATTGCTGGAGCCGACGAGCCAGTTGTTCCGTTTCCCGCGCTGACAGGCCACGCAACAGCACTTGCTGAGCCGCTTCCCGTTGCAAAGCGGGCGTCAATGGCAACAGGGCGCGGGCATGGCCCATGTCCAGCTTACCGGCACGCACCCATTGTTGAACCTCGTCGCTCAGTTCCAGGAGCCGCAATAAATTGGTCACGGCGGCTCGCGACCGGCCTATGGCGTCGGCGGTCTGCTGATGGGTGAGCTGAAATTCGCTGATCAGCCGTTGCAGAGCGGACGCTTCTTCCAGAGGATTCAGGTCTTCACGCTGAATATTCTCAATGAGCGCCACCGCGATGGCGGCCTGGTCGGGAATTTCACGAATGACCGCCGGTATTTCGCGCAACCCGGCCAGTTGCGCGGCTCGCCAGCGCCGCTCGCCGGCAATCAGTTCATAACGATCGCCGCCCAGTGGTCGCACTAAAATGGGTTGAACGACGCCCTGAGCGCGGATGGAGGCGGCCAGTTCCTGGAGCGTTTCCTCGGGAAAATGCTGACGCGGTTGATAGCGACCGCGCTGAATCTGCTCGACGGGCAGGGGTCGCAGGGTCTCCAGTGGCGTCGTGTTCACCACTGCATCGTCGGAATCATTGCCACTGGATACGGTTTCCCCCCGAATCGCGGCGGCCGCGGCACCCGCACCCAACAGCGCATCCAGTCCCCGGCCCAGTCCGCCCTTTTTCCTGATCATGCGCTCACTCCACTGTCCTTCACTGCCGCTACGGGTCGCCGCAACCGTTTCCGCACTTCCTTGGCCAATTCCTGATAGGTTTGCGCGCCGCGTGAACTGTTATCGTAATAAATGATCGGCAGGCCATAGCTGGGCGCTTCTGCCAGTCGCACATTGCGTGGAATCAGGGTGTCATACACCGTAGTCCCAAAATGCGCCACGATCTGCGCGGAGACATCATTAGCCAGCCGGTTGCGCGGGTCAAACATGGTGCGCACCACGCCTTCAATGCGTAAATCCGGGTTGGTGGATTTGCGCACCTTCTCGATGGTATCCAGCAGCGCCGACAAGCCTTCCAGCGCGTAATACTCACACTGAACCGGAATAATGACCGAATGAGCGGCGGTCAGCGCATTCACCGTCAACATGCTCAGCGACGGCGGGCAGTCGATCAGGATTACATCGAAATTCCACACCACCGGCGCGAGCGCTTCCCGCAATCGATTCGGCGCATTGGCGACCTGTAGTAAATTCACTTCAGCAGCGGTCAGATCGCCGTTCGCCGGTAACAGCCGCATCTGGGCTTTCTCCACCCATTGCAGCGCATCTGACAGCGTTGCATCCCCCATCAGCACATCGTAGCTGGTGGCGGAAACGGTGTGCTTGTCGATGCCGCAGCCCATGGTGGCGTTGCCCTGTGGGTCGAGATCGACCAGTAATACACCCTGTCGCAGCGCGGACAGACAGGCAGCTAAATTAACAGCGGTGGTGGTTTTGCCGACTCCGCCTTTCTGATTAGTGATTGCGATGATATGGGCCATGAATTCAGTCTCGGGAAGCGGGGGTCAGATGCACCAGGCAACGTTCAGCCTCAAGGTTGGGCACATGCAGCGGATAAACGCCAACCAGGACATAATCCGGCGGCAGGCGAGCCAGTTCATCGTCAGGGAAGACGCCCTTCATGGCTAGCAGTCGTCCATCCAGGGCGCACAGTCGGCCGGCGTTGGCCAGTAATTCCGTTAGGGTCGCAAACGCCCGCGACGCCACGCTGCTAAACAAGGTGTCTGGCTGATAGTCCTCGACCCGGCTGCGCACGACTTCGACATTGTTCAGTTGCAATTCAGCAACGACCTGATTCAGAAACCGGGTGCGTTTACCGTTGCTGTCCAGCAGGCAGAACGTCACCTCGGGTCGGGCGATGGCCAGCGGAATACCCGGCAACCCGGCGCCGCTGCCGACATCCAGCACGCGCGGCCCCTCGATCCAGGGCAGAATGGACAGACTGTCCAGCAGATGCCGGACTACCATAGCGTCCGGATCGCGCACTGCGGTCAGATTGTAGGCGCGATTCCAGCGTTCCAGCAGCGCCAGATAGGCGGCCAGACGCACGACCGATCCGTTGGGCAACGGAAGACCCAGGCGTTCGACGCCGACGATAATGGATTGCTCGATACTCATCAGCCGTTATGCAGGTTATTTGCGGAACTACCCAGAAAAATCGGGCGCATTGTAACATGCTGTCCAGCGATAGCAGGGACTCACGACGCAGGCGTTTTTTTCAGCACAGGGTACGGATGCGGGCGTCAACCGCGTCCCAGTCAACGGTGTGTTTGACATCCTCCCCGCCCTAAAGGACGGGGATTCCTGACTCACTTCAGAGCCAGCGATTGATGCCCCAATCGGAGAATGTTCAGTGCGGCATTCACGTCGCGGTCGTGTACCGCTCGGCATTCACCGCACACCCATTCTCTGACCCCAAGACCTTCTCGACCTTTTGGGCCGCCTATGA
>JAIFNF010000040.1 GCA_020047885.1 Gammaproteobacteria bacterium
TTTTCAAATTCTATAAATTCACCAGAGAAAATTCAATGTACTTAAATGTTACATTTCCGTGTTCGACTCCACAAGAGTCCTCGAAGAACCAAAAAGGCATGAGTTGGCGTGAAGCTGGAAGCCGAAGTTTAGGTATTCTAAGAGTGATCAATCTCAATCATCAATGGCAACGCTTCTGGTTCCCTGAGGAAGCGGCTAACGATTCGGAACAGCTACTGGTCGTAAATTCGTAAGCGATCACGGGAAAATTTACACGAGGAAGTCTACTACTGGATCACCGTCCACTACCGCGAAGCCTACGGGACACCCGGCCCGATGTTGTGTTTCTGGCCGCGACCAAGGTCGGCGGCATTCACGCCAACAACGTCTATCGCGGCCAATTCATCTACGAAAACCTAATGGTGCAAGTCAACGTCCTCCATCAGGCGTATCTGGCCGGGGTGAAACGGCTGATCTTCCTTGGCAGCTCCTGCATCTATCCCCAGCTCGCGCCCCAGCCGATTCGGGAGGATTCCCTGCTCACCGGACCGCTGGAGCCAACCAAGCGCCCTACGCTATCGCCAAGATCGCCGGAGTGGAAATGTGCGACGCCTATAACCGGCAATACGGCACGTCTTTCATCCCGGTCATGCCGACCAATCTCTACGGGATCGGCGATAACTTTGACCTGCAAAACTCCCATGATCCTGCCGGCGCTGATCCGCAAGTGCCACCTGGCCAAGCTGGCGCAAGCCAGCGACTGGGTCGGCATTGTCCGCGACGCCGCCCGCTTTGGCTCAATCCCCGCTGATCTCCAACAAAGTTTGGGGATTCCCCCCCATCCGCCCACCGCGCCCTGCGTCCTGCTCTGGGGCACCGGTACCCCCCGGCGCGAATTCCTGCATGTCGATGACATGGCCGCCGCCTGCGTCCACATCGGGCTGCACACCGACGCCGCTGCCTTGGTCAATATCGGGATTGGCGCGGACGTCACGATCCGCGAACTGGCCGAACAGATTGCGGGCATCGTCGGTTATACCGGCGAAATTACGTTCGACCCGACTCAATCCGACGGGACCCCGCAAAAACTGCTCGACGTTTCCCGCCTCGCCGACCTCGGCTGGCGGGCGCACATCGATTTGGCGACCGGACTCAAAACGACTTATGACTGGTATGTCATGGAGGGGCAAAACCGGTGCTGAATGCAACGGCTTTAGGAGTGGATCTTTGTCGGTAACGTGCATACTTCGCTGTCGTGCCCACAACTGATACGTCTTATAGTAGTACAGTAGGGATACCGCCAGGAAGGCGTAGAACTGAAAATAGTCGGGCACGTCGAGCCAGTAGGCGATGACGCCCACCGCACCGGTAAGCGCGGCGATGAACAACAGGATCAGGGTAACTTGTCCATCGGGTAGACCATAACGTAGCAACAGATGATGTAGATGTTGGCGATCGGCGGCGAACGGGCTCTGCCCGGTACGGATGCGGCGAACCATAATAGTAATGGTGTCCAGCAGTGGCAGAGCGAGAATCCAGATGGCCGTCATGGGGGACATGATCGCTGCACGGTTTTCACTGTTTTGGGAAAGATCTACCATAAACCAGCCTAGGGCGAAGCCAATCATGGTGCTGCCGGCGTCGCCCATAAAAACGCAGGCGTACGTTCGCCAAGGGTGACGGAGGTTGAAACACAGAAATCCGGCGATGACCATCATCAGCGTTAACAGGATATGGCTCGCATGGGGATCGGGAACAGGAGCGGCCAGGTTCAGGGCGATCAGCCAACCCGCAGCGATGAGCGCCAGACCACCGGCCAGACCATCAAGGCCATCGATCATATTGAACGCATTGATGACGCCAACGATGCTGAAGATAGTGAACAGAATGGCAGTCCAGCCCAGTTCGACAATGCCCAGACCGAACAGATTACCCAGGTCTCTCAGGATGATCTCGCCCTGGAACGCCATCAACACCACCACGCCGACCTGGAAGAGCAAGCGGGTTACAGGTCGGCTGGAATGGAGATCGTCGTAAACCCCGATAAGGGTGAGCAATACCATCCCGGTCAATAGCATCGTATAGGCATGGGGTTTTCCGGGTAATAGCAGCCAACTGAGACAGAAGGCAATGCACATCGTGATACCGCCAGTGAGCGGCGCAGCGTGGCGATGATGCTTACGGTCACTGGGTCGATCCACCCACCCTAACTGCTGTGCTGGCTTAATGGATAGTGAGGTCAACAGGACGCTGAGCAGGAAAGCGCAAATTAATGTGTAGTAGTACGGTGTGAAACGTAGTTCCATAAAAATAAAATTATCTTTTTGAATTATTGATAAAAATATGTTTCTCTTAGCCAAAATGTAGTAACACAGGCCGCCGCGAATGGCTTATTGAAATCATTTGGGGTTTGGATCGAATTTTCTTCATCGTGATAAGAGGACTATCATAATTGAAAATCGCTTGAGGAACGCGGATGGACGATAACAACAATAACGCAGTGCAGCCAGCGCCCCAGTCGCTGATTCGCCTAGCCTATCTGGTCAGCCGCTATCCAGCGGTCTCCCATACCTTCATTCTGCGTGAAGTGCTGCGGTTGCGGGAAATGGGTCTGGCTATCACGGTAGCTTCCATCAATCCCCCGGATCAACCGTTGGAGCGTCTGACTGCCGCGGAACAGGCCGAGGCCGCACAGACTTACTACGTTAAGCGGCACGGATTGCGGGGGGCGCTGATCGCCAGCCTGGTCGCGCTGGTGAAGCAACCGACCGGCTTCTTTCGCGGTCTGGGCTTGGCGCTCAGGCTGGGTGGTACCGATTTGAAGAAGCTGGTTTATGGACTGTTCTACTTCATCGAGGCGTTGATGATCGGGCGCTGGATGGCGCGGCAGGGCTTGACGCATCTACATGTGCATTTCGCAACGCCCGCGGCGACCGTCGCGTTAATCGCCAGCCGGATTTTCCCCATCACCTTCTCCATGACCGTGCATGGGCCGGATGAATTTTACGATGCGCCCGGTTATGACCTACCCGAGAAGATCGCGGGCGCACGCTTCATCTGTTGCATCGGCCAGTATGCCCGCAGCCAGTTGATGAAATTATCGCCGCCGGATCACTGGGATCGGTTGGAAATTACCCCACTGGGCGTCGATCCCGACCAGTTTACGCCGCGGCTATTCCGGCCTCATCCTCAGCCGTTCGAGATTCTCTGTGTGGGGCGCCTGACCCCAGCCAAGGGTCAGGCGATTCTGCTGGCCGCCCTTGCGCAACTGGTGCGAGACGGTCGTGAGGTGCGTCTGCGGCTGGTCGGCGAGGGGCCTGACCGGGCGATGCTGGAGCAGGAAGCGGCGGGACAGGGGCTGAATGAGCGGGTGGTTTTTGAAGGTGCGGTCAATCAGGATCGTATCCGCGAGTTGTATGCGGCGGCGGATGTCTTCGCCCTGGCCAGCTTCGCTGAGGGCATTCCGGTGGTGTTGATGGAAGCCATGGCGATGACCATTCCCTGCGTGACGACCTTTATCACCGGTATTCCCGAACTGATCCGCGACGGGCAGGACGGGTTACTCGTTGCGCCTTCCGATGTGGCGGGACTGGCGGCGGCGATGGCGTGCTTAATGGACGATAGCGAGTTACGCCAACGGTTGGGGGAAGCGGGGCGGGTTCGGGTGCGTGAGAAATATGATTTGCACCGCAATATCGAACGGCTGGCGACGGTCTTTCAGCAGCGGTTAGGGGCGGACGGTCATGGCTGAATTCTGGGCGGTGCTGGGACTCTTGGTGGCGCTGGCTAGCGTGCCGGGGACGATTGAACTGTTGCTGCTGACGGTGGGGGGCGTATTTTTGCCGATGCTGCGGAACGTGGGAGATTCTCCCGCTCCCCGCTCCCCGCTTCCCGACAGCGAGGGAAGCCTACGTCTTGCCGTGGTCGTCCCGGCGCATAACGAAGCGGAGGGCATTGCCGCCTGCATCCAGAGCCTGCAAGCCTGCGCCGGTTTTCATCCGCGGTCAGAAGCTGGCGAAACCGGCGTCGCTATCGTGGTGGTCGCTGACAATTGCGACGACAACACTACCGCCGAGCGGGCGGAACAAGCGGGCGCACGGGTATTGGTGCGTCATGATCTGGAAAAACGCGGCAAAGGCTATGCGCTGGACTTTGCCTTCCAACAACTGCTGGCCGAGCCTTTCGACGCCTTCATGGTGGTCGATGCGGACACTCGCGTCGAACCGAATCTGCTCATCGAAGCGCAGCGGCAATTCCAGGCCGGTGCCGATGCAGTGCAGTGTCGCTATTGCGTCGATAATCCCGGTGATTCCATTCGCACCCGGTTGATGAATGTGGCCTTGTGGGCATTTAACGTGCTGCGTCTGCGGGGCCGGGAATATTGGGGATTGTCGGTAGGTCTGTTGGGTAACGGTTTCGGTCTGAGCCGAGCCACCCTCGAAGCCGTGCCGTGGGATGCGGCGTCGGTCGCTGAAGATCTGGAATATCACATCCGCCTGGTGCAGAACGGGCGGCGCGTCCGGTTTCTCGATCAAACGACGGTTTGGTCGGCAATGCCGAGTGGGGGACGGGCGGCTAGTGGTCAACGCGCACGATGGGAAGGCGGGCGGTTCCGCATGATCCGGGAACAAACGCCGGTGTTGTTGCGTGGTCTGTTCGCCGGGCGCTGGCGGGAAGTGGAACCGTTGCTGGAACTGTGGCTGTTGCCACTGGCCTTTCATGTCCTGCTGCTCCTGCTCGCCCTGTTGCCCCCCTTCGCGCCCAGTCGGATTTACGCCCTGAGTGGTCTGGTGCTGGTCGGTCTACATGTCCTGGCGGCGATTCGGGTGGGCGGCGGTAGTTGGCGTGATCTGGGCGCGGTGGCCGCTGCGCCGTTCTATATTCTCTGGAAATTGACCTTGTTCAAAGCCCTGTGGCGCGGCGCCCGCAAGGATGCCGCCTGGGTTCGCACGGATCGGGAGCCTCCTCGCCATGACCATTGAATCACTCGATGTTTCCGTCGTCATTGTTTCGTTCAACACCCGTGATTTATTGCGGGAATGTCTGTTGACGCTTGCTGCTGAGGCGGGCGGGGTGAGCTACGAGGCGATTGTGGTGGACAATGCGTCGCGTGAGGGTTCGGCGGATATGGTCGCCGCTGAATTTCCCGAGGCGCGGCTGATTCGCAGTCCGGTCAACTTGGGGTTTGCCGCCGCCAATAACCGCGGATTCGCGATCGCTCGGGGTCGCTATATCGTCCTGCTGAATTCCGATGCTTTTCTGAAACCGGGCGCTTTACCGCAGGCCGTGGCTTACATGGACGCGAATCCCCGGATCGGGTTGGGTGGGGCGCGTCTGATCGGACGAGATGGCAGTTGGCAACCTTCGGCGCGGTTGTTTCCTTCACCGCTGAATGACGCCTTGACCCTGACCGGATTGTCAGCACGGTTCCCCAAACACCACTTTTTCGGGCGCATTGATCGCACCTGGGCAGACCCGGACGAACCGGCGGCCGTTGACTGGGTTCCCGGCGCGTTTTCAATCATCCGCCGCACGGTGCTGGAGCAGGTGGGCTATTTTGATGAGGCGTTTTTCCTGTATTACGAGGAAGTGGATTTATGCCGGCGCATCAAGGCCGCGGGTTACACGATTCAGTATTGGCCGGATGTGGTGGTTGTGCATCTGGGCGGGGAATCGTCGAAAACGCTGGAGCATCTGAGTCTGTCGTCTTCCGGGGCGCAGTTGACGCTGTGGCGATTGCGCAGTGAAGCACTTTATTATCGCAAGCAGCATGGCCGGCTGACCGCCTGGCTGGCGATGCAGATCGAGAAACGCTGGCACCAGGTACGGGCCTGGAAGAATGCGCGAAAGGATGATGCCGAGAGCCGCGCTAAGGTGGAGGAGTCGCGGGCGATTGTGACGCTGATTGATCAGGCATGGCGGGAAACCGGGGGCGGGCGGGTGTCGCCGCCGCGGCCATGGTAACTGTAACTGTGAGGACGGTTGCCACTCTGCGGGCACTGGATCTGATGCTGGCGCTGCTGTTACTGACATTACTCGCGCCGCTGTGGCTGTTGCGCGCCTTGTTAGCGCTCATCGGCGCTTCACGGGTGTTCGACCGGATTGAGGTGGTGGGGCGTCACCATCGACCATTTACCCTGTGGGTCTTTGCCGGACCGTTGCCGGGTCGCGATCTGGCCGCGTTGTTCAATATTCTGCGCGGCGATCTGGCGTTTGCCGGGCCGCGGCCATTGACTCCAGCGGAAGCAGCGCAGGTTCCTGCTGAGGCGGAAATCGCCTTATCAATTACAGTGTCGAATCGGTATCGCGCATGACCCGGAATTCAAGATTGATCTGGATTTTATCAAACGCTTGAGTGTGCGCGGCAGTTTGGGGTTGATCGTCCGTTCCCTGATTGCCGCGCTGCTGGGTGGGAGTGAGCGCCCTATACCGCCGATGCTGGATTTCTTCGGTGTTCCGATTACGAATACCACGATGGATGAAGCCGTGGCGTGGATTGCGGAGCGTGCGGCTATATCGCCTGTGGTGGGGTCAAACCACCCCGGCGCGGAGCGCCACCCCTCCTTATCCAAGGAGGGGAATTCTCAGGATCAGGCGGGTGCGATAGTAGCTCAGGGTGATGGAAAGGCGCTGCTGGCCTTTGTTAATCCGGATTGTTTGAACATGGCTTACACGAATTCCCGGTATCGGCAGGTGTTGCAGCAGGCGGCGCGGGTGTTGCCGGATGGCATTGGGCTGAAAATTGGGTGTCGGATGCGCGGTCTGGGGCTGGCGGCGAATGTCAATGGCACCGACTTGTTTCCACGCCTGTGTGAACGCGCTGCCCGCGAGGGCTGGTCGTTGTTCCTGCTCGGCGCGCAGCCGGGCGTTGCCGAACAGGTCGCGCAGAATATGCAGGCTCGTTATCCCGGATTGCTGATCACTGGCGTTCAGCATGGTTATTTCACCCCGGAAGAAGAAGCCGGGATGATTGACCGGATCAATGCTTCCGGGGCGCGAGTGTTGCTGGTGGCGTTTGGCGTTCCCCGGCAGGAGTTGTGGCTGGCGGAACATCAGGCCGCATTGACGCCGCCAGTGCGGATGGGCGTCGGCGGGTTGTTTGATTTCTACTCTGGGCGGATTCCCCGCGCTCCGTTGTGGTTGCGCGAGATCGGTCTGGAATGGGTCTGGCGGTTGCTGCAGGAGCCGGGCCGGATGTGGCGGCGCTATTTGCTGGGCAATCCCTTGTTTCTTTACCGGGTCTGGAAACAGGCTCGCCAGGAGGCGAAGTAATGAGCGATCCCCTGGATCGAATGGCTGAACCCGATCCCGAACTGCGTGAAGCGTTGCTGCGTCGTTATGGCCAGGTGCGCCCGGATGGTTTCTGGCAGCAACTGCGCTTTCACGGCAAGCGGTTGATCTGGCGGGCGGTCGTGGGCAGCGCTTATGTGTTCAAGCGGTTGCTGGACATCATGGCGGCGACGTTGCTGCTGATCCTGTTGCTGCCGCTGTTCCTGACGATTGCCGGGTTGATTCGCTGGGAGTCGCCGGGTCCCATCCTTTTTAAGCAAACGCGGGTGGGGCGCTGGGGCCGGTTGTTCACCATGTGGAAATTCCGCTCGATGTATATCGACGCGGAAGCGCGCAAGGCGGCGCTGTTGGCGGACAATGAATCCAGCGGCGGGGTGATCTTCAAGATTAAGCACGATCCGCGCATTACCCAGGTCGGGCGCTTCATCCGCAAGGCGTCGATTGATGAGCTGCCGCAGTTGTGGAATGTGCTGGTGGGTGATATGTCGCTGGTGGGACCGCGCCCGGCGCTGCCCAGTGAAGTGAATGAATACTCGCTGGCCGACCGGCGCCGGTTGGAGGTGATTCCCGGCATTACCTGCATCTGGCAGGTCTCGGGCCGCTCCGATATTCCTTTCCCAGAACAGGTCAAGCTGGACGTGCAATATATTGAATCATCTTCGTTCTGGCAGGACATCGTGATTCTGCTGAAAACGGTGCCGGCGGTGGTGCTGGGCCGGGGAGCGTACTGAACCATGCAAGCCGTTATTTTCGCGGACCGGCTGGGCCGGG
>JAIFNF010000020.1 GCA_020047885.1 Gammaproteobacteria bacterium
GAAGAGTCAAGATTACGCCCGCCAGTGGTGGATCACGGGCGGCGATGCCGATTTTCGTTAAGAATCCCATAATGAGCGCTCAACGCCCGCGCGTACTGTTTGCTTTGCCAGCAACCACTCTGGGTGGCGCAGAAATTCGTTTGCTTAACATGCTAGGCTGGTTTACGCAGTTCGAACCCGTTTTGCTTACCCATAAGGTTATCGCTGACCACTGCCCTCCCGAAATTCGGGTTCTGACATTTGAAGATCAGCCGGATTGCGTCAATCCCTATCCATTTGACTGGGGCAATGCATGTATCTATGCCCGAGCCATTGCCCAGGTGGGAAATCGGGTAGGGGCGGATCTGGTGTTTGGCTGGATGCATAATGGCACTATTTTCACGGCGCTCGCAGGAACACTGTTTGGTTTGAGGAGCCGATTGATAGGTAGTGTGCTGGGACCCGCTTCCGCCCACTATCATTTTCAAGGCCTTTCTCCCACATTCTATGAACGCGCTATCTTGGCCTTCGCGTTCCGCCGTGTGCATGGACTGGTCGTAAACTCCAATGGGACGCGGCAGGATCTGATCGATCATTGGCACGCTCCAGCCCGTCGCGTCCAACGCATCTATAACGGGATTGATCTATCCAGAATTCGAACCATGGCTGAACAGGATCCTGTGTCAGCCGATGCGGGGATACCGGTTATTTTGGCCGCTTCGCGCTTGAGTCTCGAGAAAGGGTTTGATGTGCAGTTGCGGGCATTTGCTCGGGTGCGTCAGTTCGTCAAGACCAAGTTTCTCATCCTCGGCGAGGGACCCCTGCGTCCGCCGATTGAAAGTTGGATTGCGGAACTGGGTCTGGCAGACGATGTTACGCTGCTTGGTTTCCAGAGTAACCCGTTTGCCTGGATGAAACGTGCATCGGTATTTCTGATGGCGTCTCGACTTGAGGGATTTCCGAATGCCTTGGTTGAAGCCATGTCGCTGGGAGTTCCCGTGGTCAGTACCGCCTGTCCGTATGGTCCCCAAGAAATTATAGAACCCGATCTCAGTGGCTTGTTGGCACCTGTGGATGATGATGAAGCCTTGTCCCGTCACTTGTTACGGGTATTGCTGCATCGTGAAGATGCGGCGCGGTTAGGGGAAGGCGCACGTCGGCGGGCGGAGACGTTTACCATGTCCACCATGATTGAGGCTTATGAGCGGCTTATTATCTCAATCTGTCTGAATCCCTCGACAGTCTATGATCATCATGGATATTGGAACCGGATGAATGAGGATAAAGAAAGGATACCGCGTCAAGCAATATCAACTTTGGGGACTGGTGGGATTGCTTTGATCCTAGCGCTGCATCCGGACGATGAGGTTTTTGGCTGTGCTGGTGCCATCCTGTGCCATATCGCTGCTGGTGATCCAGTCACAGTCATCATCCTAACCGATGGCGACGGGGGGCGGGATAATGGCGCGGAACAGACAGCCTGTGTGGCACAGCGTCGGCAGGAAAGCCGGAATGCCGCGGACATTCTCGGCTACGGCGAACCGATGTTCTGGGATCTCTGCGACCGGGAGCTGATTATTGACGAGTTGCTCATGCAACGACTCGGCGAAACAATCATCGCCACTGGCACCCGGTGGGTCTATGCACCTTGGCCCGGCGAAAACCATCCGGATCATCGTCGGCTCGGCATGGCGGCGCTGGAGCTGCTGAATCGTCTGCCCGAACCGGTCAACTTGGTATTTTATGAAATCAGCGCTCCTCTACTGCCCAATCGCCTACTGGACATTTCCTGTTTTCTGGAGCGCAAGCGTCAGGCGATGGCCTGCTTCGTCAGTCAGTTGGCTACGCAGCCTTATGACCACCAGATTGAGGCGCTGAATCGCTACCGGGCCTACACGCTTGGAGCCGTTACCGCCGCGGAAGCCTATTGCCAGATTGAAGCCCATGAGGCCATCGCCGCCCAGCATTTTTTCACCACACTGATTGCTGGCTGGCCGCTTACTCTGGCCACCACGACTGAGTCTGATCCTGACCCCTTGGTCTCAGTCATCGTGCGCACCCTGGGGCGCCCGGAATTGCCTGAAGCTCTGGCATCCATTGCGGCACAAACCTGTGACCGCCTCGAAGTCGTAGTGGTAGACGCCAGCGGCGTCGACGCTGTACATCCCGGCAGTCAGTGCGGTCGTTTTCCCCTGTTCTTGGCAAGGGCGGGCCAACGTCTCGGTCGTAGCGCCGCCGCTAATCTGGGTCTAGATCAGGCAAGTGGCGAATTTCTGATCTTTCTGGATGATGATGACTGGTTCGAGCCAGACCATATTTCCAGTCTGGTTGACTTGTTACGAATGCAAACCACTACCGTAGCAGCCTATGCCGGAGTCCGCTGTGTCCGGCGTTCGCTGTACGGTCAGTGGGAAACAACCCGGATTTATAACGACTCCTTTGACGCTACGCGGCTGCGGGTGGAAAACTTCATTCCCATTCATGCGGTGCTGTTTCGACGAACGGTACTCAGCGGCCCAGCGCCTTGTCGTTTCGACGAACAACTGGATGTATACGAAGACTGGGATTTCTGGCTGCAATTACTGGAGCGGGGGGCTTTTCATCATCGGAACGTGGTGAGCGCCTGCTACCGAATTCACGACAGCGGCAGTCTGGTCAACGCGAGTGGGCAACAGAAGCAGGAGGCGTTCCAATCCATCGTTCGCAAGTGGCGGAGTCGCTGGAGCGACCAGCATTTGATGGACATGCTGATCCGCGCCCGGACTCCAGAGTCTACCTGTCCACAAACTATCGAACTGCGCAGCGCAACGCCCGGAGAAGATGCCACTCAGCCGCAGCGGATCACCCATCAATTTATTGTTGAAGCGCCAGTCGTTGTCCATGTCGAT
Organism: Gammaproteobacteria bacterium; assembly: GCA_020047885.1. The sequence continues at coordinate 2,868 of JAIFNF010000020.1, forward strand.
GCTCCATTAGCTACCATACCCGATTCAGTGCCATACCGAGCCGCGCTGGTCGATGTCATCATTCCCGTTTATCGCGGGCTGGCGGAAACCCGCGCCTGTTTGACCAGTATCCTGCATTACCGGCAGAGCGTCCCACATGAAATTATCGTCATTGATGATGCCAGTTCTGAACCAGCGTTGACCGACTATCTCAGCGAATTGGCGACGGCTGGACATATTACCCTGCTGCACAATGAACAAAATCTGGGGTTCGTGCAAACCGTTAATCGTGGCATGGCGGTTCATCAAGAACGCGATGTCGTGCTGTTGAACAGCGATACCGAGGTCGCCGGCGACTGGCTGGATCGCCTGACTCAGTGTGCCTACGGCGATCCGCGAACCGGAACCGCGACCCCTTTTTCCAATAACGCCACCATTTGCAGCTACCCCCGAACCTGCGCCAACAATGATTTGCCGGACGGTTATACGGTGGCGACTCTGGATGCGCTGTTTCGGCGGGTGAATGTCGGACGGTCGATATTTATTCCGACCGCGGTGGGGTTTTGCATGTATATCCGTCGTGATTGCCTCCGCGAGACCGGCTTCTTTGATGCTGTCCATTTTGGCCGGGGGTATGGCGAAGAAAACGATTTCTGTATGCGTGCAACAACTCTCGGCTGGCACCATCTGCTGTGTGGCGATGTGTTTATTTATCACCGGGGCGGTGCCAGTTTTGGCGACCAGCACGATCTTTTGGAGCAACAGGGAATCGCGACTATCTGTCGATTACATCCCGGTTATGAAACCGCCATCCAAGCCCATATCGCCGCTGATGCAGCGAAACCGTTGCGCCAGGCAGTAGACGCCGCCCGCCTGCTTGATAGCAATCTGCCGGTTGTATTGTTTGTCAACCATAACCTTGGCGGCGGCACTCTCAAGCATGTGCGGGAACTGGCCGCGTTGTTGAGTGGGCGGATGCAAACCCTGTTGCTCTGCCCGATGGCTGACCATATCCATAGTTTAAGCTGGTTCCGGGATGGGGAAAGCTTGGAGTTGCGTTTTGCATTGCCAACTGATTATGGCCTGCTGTGTGATGTGTTGCGCGCCTTGAGCGTGAGCCGAATTCATTTTCATCATCTGCTGGACGTGGACGCCAGTATCTGGCAATTGCCGCAGGATTTAGGATTACCGTATGACTATACCCTGCATGACTATTACCCGGTCTGCCCACGCATCAATTTGTTTAATGCATTAGGCCGCTATTGTGGTGAACCCGATGAAGTTGGATGCAACCACTGCTTGCAGACGACCGAACCGGTGATCAAGGATACAACCATTCAGGATTGGCGAACTCGCCATGTCCAATTGCTGAACGCTGCTGACCGGGTGTTAACGCCAACCTGCGATGTGAAACAGCGAATGTTACGTTATCTGCCTGTAGCTCATCTGATGGTTGCCCCACATCCCGAAGCTACGTTACTCGATCAGCCGCCGACGCCGACGCCACTGTCTGCGAATGAACCCTTACGAATTGTAGTGTTAGGGGCACTCAGTCAAGCCAAGGGTGCGGATCTGTTGGAAGCCTGTGCGATTGACGCCCAACGACGTAACTTGCCACTGGCTTTTCACTTGTTGGGCTACGCGCACCGTAACTTGGCGATCGGACCGGACAGCCGGCTACAGATCTATGGAGCCTACAATGACGAAGATCTGCCGGAACGGTTGGCAGCGCTTAACTCTCATCTCGCCTGGTTCCCAGCGCAGTGGCCGGAAACCTACTGTTATGCGCTGAGCGCCTGTCTGCGAGCCGGGTTACCGATTGTCGCCACTGATCTGGGTGCCTTCGCGGAACGACTGGCTAACCGCTCCTGGAGTTGGATCAGGCCTTGGCAAACAAGTCCGGCAGCGTGGAGTGATTTCTTCATGGTGCTGCGAGAGCAGTATTTTGCCCGCGGCATTTCGCCCCCGGTATGGTCTGGTGAGACGCTAACCGCGGAATTTGACTACCTCCGTGATTATCTGCTGTCGTTAGCTGACAAGCCCATCGAACCTGCTTATATTCCCGATAATCTGACGACCCTGTTAGCGGCTTGTGTTGCTGAGACTCCGCCAGACAGGCAAGACTATATTATTTGGTTACAACGCCATCGTTGGGATGAGCGAGCTTGCCGCCATCTATTAGAATTGACCCAGCGCCGGACGACACTGCCGATAATCCACCTGTTCATCGTGTTGCCTGCATCGCAGAGCGCACTGCTAGGTCCGACCCTGATTTCACTGGCCGAGCAAACCCTGTCGGCGTGGCGCTTAACAGTGATAGCCGACTTCGCCTGCCCAGCGCCGGAATTTGCGCAGATGGACGAGTTGAACTGGGTTCATATCAGCGCCTGGGGGGAATTAAGCGATGCCCTGGCCGATCACGTGCGGCAATCGCCAGCGGAATGGTTCTGGTCGGGTCATGCGGGTATTCAGTTGGAACCGGTTTTCATCAATCTGGCGGTGGAATTGATCAGCCGCCATCCTGAATGGCGCTTGGTTTATACCGATGAAGATGTTGTCAGCTCAGGACTGGATCAGCAATCCTGGAGCCATCCTCTGTTTAAACCGGACGCTAATCTGGATTTATTGCGTTCCAGTGGCTATGTCGGTCATGCCGTTCTGATCCATCGGGAATTGTGGGCAAGTCTGCCCGTTGCTGAATTACGCCCTGGCCTGTTGCTGAATTACGCTGTGGCTTTACGCTGTTTCGAGCAGTTCGGCGAAGCGGCGGTCGGCCACATTGATGAGATGGTTTTTCACCAGCCTGAAGCAACGCCCGTCAACTGGCCGGTGTTTGGCCGGGACGCCCGGCCGCTGTTAAGCGGACATTTACAGCGCCAAAACCTCGCGGCGACGATCCAGGCTGGGCCACTACTGGGAACTTTCCAGGTGAATTACGGGGTGACGCGTACCCCGCTGGTTTCGATCATCATTCCTACGCGTAATCGCCTGGATTTGATCCAGCCCTGTCTGGATAGTCTCCTGGCGAAGACCCGCTATCCGCATTTCGAAGTGCTGATTGTCGATCATCGCAGCGATGAACCGGACGTGTTGGATTACTTGCAACAGAAAGTCCGGCAGGATGTCCGGGTCCGGGTCATCCCCTATTCAAACGAGTATAACTATTCGGCAATCAACAACCATGCCGCCCGACAGGCGCAGGGCGAATTCTTGCTGCTATTGAATAATGATACCGTCATTCTGCACTACGACTGGTTGGAGACGCTGGTGGCGCTGGGTTTACGTCCGGACGTCGGGGCGGTCGGATGTCGGCTGATTTACCCCAATCACACTTTGCAACATGCCGGGGTCATTGTCGGGATGGGTGGGGTAGCAGACCATATTGGCG
>JAIFNF010000095.1 GCA_020047885.1 Gammaproteobacteria bacterium
CCGACGAACAGGGAAATGAACAGCGCCGTCAAAACGCCCAGAATCCCCCGCAGCGTCAGATATTGAAAAACGTTAAAGCCCCGGTAGACATTCTCCGACAGCCATTCGGCCAGTAATACCAGCATCAGCCGTGTCCCCCGGATTCGCTGCACAATGTCCCAGGCGCGGCCAGTGTCGCCACCACCCGCTCCATCCGCATCCCCCGCGAACCCTTGACCAGGATCACCGGCGGTTCGCGGCTACTTTGCAAGGCATCGTCCAGCGCTGCCGTCAGCGCCTCTACCGTCTCGAAATGCGAACCGCCGTTGCCGAATGCACGAACCGCCGCCCGGCTGTGTTCGCCCAGTGCATATAACCGGGCAAACCCCGCCGCCCGGGCGTCCTCACCAGAACGGGCGTGTAGTTCATCGGCTGCTGGCCCCAATTCCCGCATATCACCCAGCACCAGCCATTTGCTGCCCGTTTCTGCGCCGACCGTCTGCAACGCCGCCGCCAGCGATGCGGGATTGGCGTTATAGGCATCATGAATAACCGTGCTGCCATGTCGACCCGGCAACCGTTGCATCCGGCCGCCGACGCCGTGCAGACTTTCCAAACCCTGGCGAACGTCATCGAGCGTCGCGCCGACCGCTAAAGCTGCTGCTGCCGCCGCCAGCGCATTGCGGATGTTATGCCGCCCCGGTAGCGGCAACTGAATATTGATCTCGTGACCGTCGGCGCGTAGCCGAAAATGGTGAGTTACCGGATCAAGAAGCTGGCCGCTGACCGCCGCCGGTCGGTCAAGGCCAAAATCGACGATCCGCCGTTCCTGGTTCAAGTTGCGCCAGTCGTCGGCATAAGGATCGTCGCTATTGATAATGGCGATGCCGTTTGCTCCCAGTCCCTGGAAAATCTCGCCCTTGGCCTGCGCGACGCCCGCGACGTCGCCGAAGCCTTCCAGATGACAGGGACCGGCGTTGTTGATAATGGCCACATCCGGTCGCGCCAAAGCAGTGAGATAGGCGATTTCACCGGGATGGTTAGCGCCCATCTCGATCACCGCGTAAGCATGTTCGCTCTTCAATCGCAGCAGAGTCAGCGGGACGCCGATGTCATTATTGAGATTGCCCTCGGTCGCCAGCGTCGCGCCCCGCACCCGGAGAATGGCGGCGATCATCTCTTTCAGCGTGGTTTTGCCATTACTCCCGGTGAGCGCAATCAAGGGTTGGCGGAAGCGGGATCGCCACATAGCCGCCAACCGACCCAGCGCCAGCCGGGTATCGGCGACACGAATCTGGGGCAGCGGATCAGCGACGGTCCGGCTGACCAAGGCCACGGCTGCCCCCCGTTCGCGAGCGGTGGCGACGAAATCATGCCCATCAAAATTTGGCCCAGTTAGCGCGATAAACAACGCGCCGGTCGGCAACTGGCGGGTATCGGTGCTAACCGCCGTCAAAGCTACGTCCGCGCTGGCGCATTCACCGTCCAGCCCGTCAGTGACTTCGTGCAAACGCAGCGGTGGAAAAACCTCAGTCATTCAAGCGGTCTCGCTATTGGAAAGGAAAAATTCTTGCACCACGGCACGGTCGCTGAACGGGAAGCGCTCCGTACCCACAATCTGGTCGTTCTCGTGGCCTTTACCCGCCACCAGCACAATATCGCCCGGTTCGGCTTCGGTCAGGGCGTAAATAATGGCGGTACGCCGATCCCGGATCACCATCACCCGGTGGGGATGCTGCGTCCCGGTTAAAATATCGCTGACGATGCGGTCCGGGTTTTCCGTGCGCGGATTGTCATCGGTGACGACGACTCGATCCGCCTGTTGCTCGGCAACTGCGCCCATCAAAGGGCGCTTGCCCGGATCGCGGTCGCCGCCGCAACCAAAAACGCACCACAGCCGACCCTCTCGCCCATGCTCGCGCAGAGCGCTTAAGACCTGCTCCAAAGCGTGGGGCGTGTGGGCGTAATCAATCACCGCCAGCGGCAGGCCGGCTCTCCCGCCCAGGCGCTCCATCCGTCCCGGCACGGTCGCCGTCCGCGTCAACCGCGTCAGTGCTTCGGCAAACGGCAGACCTAGCGTCAGCAGGGTCGCCAGCGTCGCCAGCAGGTTGCTGGCGTTAAAGCGTCCCAGTAACCCGGCCTGCAATTCGCCCTGACCCCACGATGATTCAATGTGCAGGCGTAAACCACTCGCCGTTAATGCGCGTGGCGCACCCCAAACAAAGCGGGGCAATGACCGGGGTCGCTGACCCAGACCGTAAGCAACAATGCCGCGCCGAACCTGGGCTTCAGTTGCCAGGCGCTGGCCGAAGGCATCGTCCAGATTCAGCACCGCCCAGTCCGGTTGATGATCGACAAACAACCGGCGCTTGGCGGCACCATAGGCATCCAGAGTTTGGTGATAATCCAAGTGATCGCGGCTGAGTTGCGTCAATACCGCCGTCGCAAACGTAATGCCATTCACCCGATGCTGATCGAGGGCGTGTGAGGAGACTTCCATGACCGCGTGCTGCCGACCCGCAGCGACCAGTTCCGCCAGCCAGTGTTGCACGGCCAGTGGATCCGGCGTCGTATGTAATGACGGTCGGGTTTGGCCATGGACGCCGACGCCCAGGGTGCCGAGGATGCCGCAAGGGCCGGTTGCCGCATCGCTCAGCGCTTGGGCGATGAAATGAGCGCAGGAGGTTTTGCCATCGGTGCCGGTGATGCCGACCACTTGAAGTGACCGCGAGGGCTCGCCGTAGAACCGGCTGGCGATCCGCCCCAGGTTCTGACCCAGATCCGGCGCGGCCAGCAAGGGTAGCGCATCATCAACCGGTAATGCTCCCTGCCAGGGCGGTTCCCAGATCACCGCCCGCGCTCCAGCCGCTTTCACCGTCGCTAAAAATTCCAACCCATGCCGCTGGCCGCCGCGCACCGCGAAAAAGAGATCGCCCGGTTGTACGTTCCGACTGTCGAACGCCAAACCACCGACCGGCAGGCTGGCCCATTGTGTCGGAATCCCCGCAAATCCAGCCATTAACTGACCCAGGGAAAGCGGCGGCCGACTGATCATTTCTTGGGTTCCGTGGGCGCGTCCACACCCGCCAGTTTCATACTGGGCATGTCATCCGGCGTAATGTTCAGGGCGCGCAGTACGCCGCCCATGGCTGCGCCGAACACCGGAGCTGCGACCGCACCGCCGTAGTACACCCCACCCTTCGGTTCATCGATGATGATGACCATGACCAGACGGGGATCGCTGACCGGCACCATGCCTGCGAACAGAGAAAGGTAACGGTTACTGGCGTAGTGGCCGCCGATGGATTTATGGGAGGTGCCGGTTTTACCCGCGATTCGGTAGCCGGGCACTGACGCTTTGGAGCCGGTGCCTTGCTGGCTGGTGGCCTGTTCCAGCATGAGGCGCATTTCTGTCGCGGTTTTCGCCGACATCACCCGCTGTTCCTGGGCCGGATCGAGCGGCTCTTCACGTTTCAACAGGGTCAGGGGTCGTCGCACGCCATTTGCGGCCAACACGGTATACGCCTGCGCCAGTTGCAGCATATTGACGGACAGCCCGTAGCCGAATGAATGATTGGCGTGGCCGATTTCACCGCCCCACTTTTTGAAATGCCGCAAAACGCCGGGGCGTTCACCCAGCAGACCCAGGCCGGTCAGCGCCCCAAAGCCTAAATCTTTGTAGAATTTCCACAATTGTTCGGCAGGCAGCGACATGACGATTTTACTGGTGCCGATATTGCTGGATTTGATGATGACGCGGGTCACGTCGATCAGGCCATAACTGTGAACATCCTTCACGAAATTGCGGCCTACGCGGAAGGGACCCCGGGCATCGACGGGAGTGGTTGGCGTCCACTTGCCGCTTTCCAGGGCCATGGCGACCGCAAACGGCTTCATGGTGGAACCGGGTTCATAAGCATCCGTAACCGCATGATTGCGCAACAGTACGCTCTTCAACTCATCCCGATTGTTTGGGTTGCCCGCCGGCTGATTCACCAGCGCCAGAATCTCACCGGTCTTGACGTCTACAATCACTGCCGAACCGGCGCTGGCGTTGTGCTGAATATAAGCCGCCTTCAAGGCGCGGTAGGCGTGGTATTGCAACCGGCGGTCGATACTCAACGTCAATTTCTGGCCAGGTTGCGGTGGCCGAAGATTTTCTATGTTCTCGACAATCCGTCCCAGCCGATCCTTGATGACGCGCTTTTGGCCGGGAACACCCTGTAACGGGTCGTTGAAGACTTTTTCCAGACCTTCCTGACCCACGTCATCGACATCGGTGAAGCCCAGCAAATGCGAGGTGACCTCAGCATCCGGGTAGTAGCGACGGTATTCGCGTTGCGCATAGACGCCCGGAATCGTGAGTTGCAGGACTCGCTGGGCCTCCTCAGGGGCCAGATGTCGGCGCAAGTAAACAAAGCGACGGGGTTTTTTATCGGCCTGTTGCCGTTCGATATCTGGAGCCAGCTTTTTCTCCAAATCCGCTACGGTTATACCGAGTGCTGTCGCTAATGGTGGCCAGCGGTCGCGCTGTCCCAATAACTCCCCCGGCTCGGCCCAGATGGAATCGACGGGCGAGCTGACCGCCAGCGGTTCGCCATTGCGATCGACAATCATGCCCCGATGGGCAGGGACTTCGACGACTCGCAGGAAACGCTCATCGCCCTGGCCTTGCAGGAAATCCTTGTGAATCAATTGTAAATAGGCGGCGCGGGCCACCATGCCGGTGGCCGCTACGCCCAGCAACCCGAGTACCAGGCCGGTACGGGTCATGGTCAGGACGGACGCCCACAGGCGCTGGGGCCGTGTCACTGGCATCGGCTTTGCGCGGCGGGTTGCCCGATGGGAGGGTTTGTATAGTTTATTCATGGGGTGGGATGTACAACACTTGGCCAGGGTCCGGGATGAGCATGTTCAACCGGGTGCGCGCCGTTTCCTCGACAGCGACTTCCGTCACCAGCGTACTTTGCTCCAGTTGTAATAATTCCCACTCAATCTCCAGTGAGTCCCGCTCGGTCTGCAGTTGCTGCCATTGAACAAAGAGTTGTCGATTAACGTGATGGGTGTAGGCCAGGCCCACGCCGGAACCCAGCACGGCGACCGTCAACGCCACGATTTGCCAGAATGAACTCCTCACGCCAGTCGCTCCGCCACCCGCAACGTGGCGCTGCGGGCGCGGGGGTTCGCCGCGACTTCCGTAGCACTCGGCCGCACCGCCCGACTTATCAACCGCAGAGTCATGCCTTCCGGTCGGCCCTGCACCGGCAGATCCAGCGGCAATTCTCGCCCGCGAGCCTGCTCCCGCACGAACTGCTTGGCTATTCGATCCTCCAGCGAATGAAAACTGATCACGACTAACCGTCCGCCTGGGGCCAGCGCGGCGACCGCCTGCGGCAAGACCGCTTGCAGTTCGCCCAGTTCATCGTTGACCGCGATGCGGATCGCCTGAAAAGCGCGGGTCGCCGGATGCTTGCCCGGTTCACGGGTGGGGATCGCCGCCGCGATGATCTCCGCCAGTTGCCGCGTCGTTTCAATCGGAGCCTGCTGGCGGGCGGTGATGATGGCGCGGGCCGCACGCCGGTGAAACCGCTCCTCCCCCCATTCCGCCAGTACGCGATTCAATTCCGCCTCATCGACCCGCGCCAGCCAGGCGGCAGCGCTGAAGCCGGTGGTCGGGTCCATGCGCATATCCAGTGGCCCATTCCGAACGAAGCTGAAACCCCGTTGCGGATCATCCAGTTGCGGCGAAGACACCCCCAGGTCAAATAACACGCCCTGCACCTGGTCGAGCCATTCGCGTTCGGCCAGGGTCTCGGCCAGGCGGCTGAAGGGTCGCCGGATGAAAGCGAATCGGGGGTCTGCGCCGAAACGGGCGACTGCGGCAGCTTCTGCGGCGGGATCCCGGTCCAAGGCCAGCAACCGGCCATCGGGACCCAACCGCTCCAGAATCGCCGTGGCATGACCACCCCGACCGAACGCGCCATCCACATAGCGCCCATCGGGACGCACCGCCAGTCCGGCCAATACTTCGGCCAACAGCACCGGTTGATGGGGCAGGGAATCATGCGCGTCAGTCATGTTTAGAACGCCAGGGCATCGAGATCAGGCAGCGGTTCGCCCGCATCATCCCTCTGACCCGACAGCAGCGCTTCGCGCCAGTCTTGCCAGGCCTGCTCGTTCCAGATTTCAAACTTGTTACCCTGTCCCACCAGCACCACCCGCTTATCCAGATTG
>JAIFNF010000004.1 GCA_020047885.1 Gammaproteobacteria bacterium
CAACATGGGCGAGGGGAGCGAGCCGTAAGGCTCCGTCACTAGGCCCTTTACGGGGCAGAGTCTCACGACCCGGCAGGTGGAAAGCCTGCACTTTTTTCAACCCCGATAGCTCACGTAACAGGAGAGCGAGAACAGGGGAACGCTTCGCGTTCCGCGCTATCCCTCCCCGTCCTAAAGGACGAGGTCTCTCGCGCAACATCTGATGAAAATCTCTTTTAAATTAGATGCTTTTCGCAAATCCACGGTGTGGGCAGCGATAAGTAGTATGGTATTGCTGGGAGCAGTGGGTTGCTCGAATGATGATGACGATCCGGAACTCAATAAGCCCGTCCCGAATCCCTACCTTTCCGCGCCGCTTTACGGCATCACCCATATCGATTCTTCGCAGAGCGACTCAACGCCCTATGGACCGCCTGACGGTCAGTTCACGGTTGATCCATCCCGACAGCCGATCATCTATGGTGGCCCGATCAGCATTATGACGCTGGCGTCTACCAACCCCGATTACATGTGGGCGGTCGCCACGGATCGAGTGGCCTATGTGAACAAGAAGTCCGGGCAATGGAATCGTGTGGGCACCGCCTATGACGCACCGGCTTACTTTGTCGATACGCTGGGACCGGTTCCTGATGCGACCCACCAGGCTTTTGGTGAGCTGAGGGCCGTCGGGATGACCATTCCCCAGATGGATGCGCTCCTGAAAAATGATTATGGGGATGATTATTTTTACCGGGTACTCAACGGCAACTACTCACTGGTTGATCGAGATAATACCCTCTACGCCACTTATGGAAAAGGTATTTACGCATTCAAGCTGAACGATCCCGCCGACCCATCAAAAGGCATTATGCTGCATCGGGCAATGGCGGACGCCAGCGTGATTACGGGTGGTACGCAACAAACCAGAATCGTGGGTCTTTCTCTGACTTATGACGGTTATCTGATCGTCGTTTTCTCGCAGGGCATGACGATTATCAACCGTAATTTTGATATTGCTTCAGCACATTTTTACTCACTTGGATCTGGCAATGAAAAAGTTTCCAATTCGATTTCGGTGGATGAAAATAACGGTATTTATGTTGCGACTAATAAAACCATGCGTAAGCTGGTCTGGACCGGTTCCGGGATTTCCGATCAGGAACGCAATGGAGCCTGGTCGAGTCCTTATGACGCGCCTGATGATGTACCGCCCGTCATCAAGTTTGATAATGGCACGGGTTCGACGCCGACGTTGATGGGGTTTGGCAATGATTCCGACAAACTGGTTGTGATCACTGATGGGGCGAAGCGCATGAATCTGGTGGCGTTTTGGCGCGATCAGATTCCTGACAGTTTCGTCCAGAAACCGGGCACCACTTCACGGCGAATTGCCGGACAAATTCCGGTCACCTGTGGTCTGGCTTCGACGACCGAATGGATCCAGTCCGAGCAGTCCGTAGTTGTCAATGGCTATGGCGCTTTTGTCGTGAATAATATTCCCGAAGATACCCAGGCTTTATCCCAAGTTGCCGAGAATAAAATACTGGTCGTTTCGCTGATGGGGCCTGCTTACCCGACGTCTTATGGCGTTGAGCGTTTCCAATGGGATTCTGCGAAAGACGAATGGCGATCTGCATGGGCGCGGTCGGATGTATCGTCCACCAGCATGGTTCCCGTTCACAGCCAGTTGAAAAAAATGGCCCTGGTGAATGGATATACCAATGAGAAAGGCTGGGAAGTGACTGGGATGGACTGGGATAACGGGAAAACCGTCCATCAGACATTTTTTGGTGGGCAGAATTATGGAAACGGGGCTTACGCCATTCTCGAGTATCTCGAAAATGGCGATCTGCTTTTTAATTCGATTGTCGGACCCATGCGCGTACATTATGGCCAGTGATCGAAAGACAGGATGAGGATTAGAACTGGCCTGTGAACCCCTCTCCCATGGGAAGAGGGGCGTTTTTAGATAGATTCCGAGGAGAGTACCCATGGTTGACGACACCCTGACCACTGACCGCCGCCAATTTTTGAAAGCCGGCATGGCTGCTGCGGGATTAGCGGGACTCGGTGGTTTAATGCCTGGTCAAGCGCCCGCCGCCAATCCGGCAGACGCATCGCTGCAGGGCAAACCCAATATCCTGTTGATCATGGTGGATGAGCAGCGTTATCCGATGAGCTACGAGTCGCCCGAACTGGCAGATTTTCGCAAGCACTATTTGAAGACCCAGGAGGCTCTGCGCCAGACCGGGGTCGAATGCCATCGCCATTATGCGGCTTCGGTCGCGTGTGTTCCGAGTCGAACCAGTTTTTTCACGGGTCACTATCCCTCCCTGCATGGTGCATCCAACACGGATGGCACAGCGAAATCCGCCTATGACGCGGAGATGTTCTGGCTAACCCCGCATAGTGTTCCCACTATCGGCAATTACTTCCGCACAGCGGGCTACCGTACCTTCTATCGGGGTAAATGGCATGTTGCTCATGCCGATCTGGTCGTGCCGGGTACTCGGCAATCCATCGTCAGCTACGATGACCAGGGAAACCGCGATCCAGCGGCCGAAGCCCGCTATCAAGCCGCTAACCGATTGGAAGATTTCGGGTTTGCCGGTTGGATGGGGCCTGAACCGCATGGGTCTGATCCCTTGAATTCCGGCTCCTCGGCACGCGGCAAAAAAGGCCGGGATGAAGCCATCGCCGGTCAAACCATCGACCTGCTCGACGAGTTGGAGGCTTCCAGCGATGCGACCCCATGGTTAACGGTATGCAGTTTGGTGAATCCTCACGATAGCGCCTTGTTTGGGTTCTTTACCCGACAGAACGCCGATGAGCAGGGCAAGTGGGATTTCTCGGTCGACGATACGGTTCCGTACCATCTGTTTAGTGCGGAATTTGAAGCGAGTCGGCAGGATGACCTCAAACAAAAGCCGACCTGTCAGGAGAGTTACCGGCACCAGTACAGCGCCATCCTTCAACCGGTGGCCACCAGCGACCAGTATTATCGGCTTTATTATCAGTTGCATAAAGCGGTGGATGAGCAGATCGCGCGGGTCTACGACCGGCTCAAAAATTCCCGCTTTTTTGCGAACACCATCGTCGTTTTTACTGCCGATCATGGTGATTTGCTCGGCGCTCATGGCGGATTGCATCAAAAGTGGTTTACGGCCTATGAGGAAGCCCTTCGTGTCCCGTTGATCTTTTCCAGTCCCGCATGGTCGCAAACCGGGATGGATCATCTGACCAGTCATGTTGATGTATTGCCTACCCTGCTGGGACTGGCCGGGTTGGATGCGGAAATCCTGCGCCAACAATTGGCTGGCGATTTTACGGATGCCCGACCGTTGGTGGGCAAGGACATTTCAGCAGCGATCCTGGGGCAGGCGGTGCCGGAAACTCTGAAGACGCCGATTTATTTCATGACTGACGACGACCCCAGTCGTGGCCCATCGCAGGAAAATGTGGTGGGACTTTCCTATTCTTCAGTGGTGCAACCCAACCACATTGAGACGGTCGTAGTCCGGCGATCCGACGGATTATGGAAATACTCCCGCTATTTCGACAATCCGCAATACTGGAGCAGCCCAGGTACGCCCGTTGAACCGGTGCCTAGCGACCTTTGTAAGCTGGGCGGGCATGACGTGCAAGATAAGGTCGTCAGAGAGATTAACAACAAGGATTGCGTGGGATCCCAATGGGCGCTGGCGCAGAAAACGGTGAAAGTCACCCCGGCTGCTGAGCAATACGAGTTGTATGATCTCTCGAATGATCCATTGGAAGTCGTCAATCTGGCGGGTCAACGTGCGGTTGCCGCCATCGAAGCCGAATTACGGCAATTACTCGCTGAGCAATGCGTCGCCAAACGCCTGAGTCCGGTGAGTGGCGCGGTGCCTGGGCAACCGACGTTCGCGTAGTCAAGCCAGTCGCTCCAGCCAGTCCGCCGCTTCGACTATCCCGGTCGGCGCGACGGGTGGCTTGGTTGGCTGGTTGAGCAACTCTTCTAATGCTTCAGCGAGTTTGCCGGTCGTCAACTGTTCACGGCCGACCTTGACGCCATTGCCGTGTTCCTGCAACCAGCGACTCAGCCACGGCTCTTCCGGCCAATCATCGCGGGCGACATACAGCGTCCGGACGCCATTACAAGCGGCTTCGGTAAACGCGCCGTAACCGGGTTTGGTCAGCAGCACATCACAGGAGCGGATCAAGTCGACCATCGGCAGATCCGCCAACGGTTCCCAGTTCGGCATATCCAGCCGCGTGGCCTGCCAGGCTGGCGGCGTCAGCCAATGTACGCCTTGCAGCGTTGGCCACTCCTCCAGCGGTGGGCGCATATCAACCCCGCCCAGCCCAATCAACACCAGCACTTCATGCGCAGGCAAACCCAGTCGGCGGTTGATCTCGGGTCGGCGATTTTGACCGAGTGCCGCAATCGGGCCGATGGGTTGCGCATTGTGCAGTTCCGGCATCGGCATGGAGGGCGCGGGTTGCAGAAAAGCGACGGCGCTGTTGTAAGCGGCCAGCATCGGCGTGCGTAATTCCTGCAAATCCGGTTCATTTTGCCCATACCCGGCCAGAATATCCGCCCAATTCAGCGAACACAGCGCCAGCGCCGGTATCTCCAACCGAGCGGCAGCGGCCAGAGTGAGATAGGGAATATCCGCCAGCAGTAGATCCGGCGCAGCGTCCCGCAACAACGTTTCCTGCCCGGCCAGTCGCGAAGCCCAGTCGGCATGGAACGCCCGGTAAGCCGCCAGACTCTCGGCCACCTTGGCCTCCAGGGCGTCGACCATGATCATGCCGAAATCAGCGGCACCGGCGATGACCGCGAACTCGCACTCCATGCGCTGACGCAACACCGCTTCCGGCAACGCGCTGTGCACGGTCAGCCGCCCGGTCGGATGACGCCGCCGCCATTCATTCAGCACCGGCGCGACCTGCGCCAAATGACCGAAACCATGCCCGGACAGGGCTACATACAGATGAGAGTTCGCTTTCATGCATTTTTCCACTGCGGCTTGCTGGCTGAAACTGGCAATCTTCGGCGGTTTGACCTTGCAATTCCAAATTGCCGGACTATGGTTTTTCATAATGTCAGCCATAGTCGGGGCGCGGATCACCGCATCGAAGGCTGTGGCTGAAGACTATTAAAGCGTTTCCGATGTCGTCCGGCCTGGCCGGATGTCGTCGATTCTTCAGCACCAGTACTGCGGACTCTATCGATATGCCCACTCAAATGCTAGAAACCAGTCAGCCCGTTGCTTGGTTGACCGAACTGCCGCCGCTCGGCATGGACGCCAAGAGCATTGTCGCCGACTTCCGGCGCTATTTCAGCCACACCCTGGGCCGTGACCGGCACACCAAATACGCCTACTACATGTACGAGGCGCTGGTGTTGACGCTGCGTGACCGGTTGTGGGAGCGCTGGAAGGATACCCGTTATGCCTATGAAGAGGATGGTGGCGTCCGGCGCGCCTATTACCTGTCCATGGAATTTCTCATGGGGCGGGCGTTCAGTAACGCCATGCTCAATCTGGGTCTGACCGACCCGGTTCACAAGGCGCTCAAGGACATGGGCCTGAACCTAGAAGAACTGGCCGAGTGTGAAAATGACGCCGGTCTGGGCAACGGTGGCCTGGGTCGCCTGGCGGCCTGCTTCATGGACAGTTGCGCCACCTTGCGGTTGCCGGTTGTGGGCTACGGGATTCGCTACGCCTACGGCATGTTCCGCCAGCGCATCGAAAACGGCTATCAGGTCGAGGAGCCGGATCACTGGCTGCGCAGCGGCAACCTGTGGGAATTGGAGCGTCTGGAATATACCCAGCGGGTGCGCTTCGGTGGTCGTAACGAAGCATTTATGAAACCTGATGGCGAAATGGGCTGGCGCTGGATTGATACCCACGATGTGCTGGCCGTGCCTTATGACGTGCCGATTCCCGGTTATCAGAACGGTACGGTCAATACCCTGCGGCTGTGGTCGGCAGCGGCGACCGATGAGTTCGACTTCGAGGACTTCAACGCCGGCAGTTATACCGAGGCGGTGGGTGCCAAGAACATGGCGGAAAACATCACCATGGTTCTCTACCCCAACGACGCTACCGAGAGTGGCAAGGAACTGCGGTTGCGCCAGCAGTACTTCCTGGCCTCGGCCAGTTTGCAGGACGTGCTGCGGCAATGGGTGCGCGTCCATGGCGAGG
>JAIFNF010000016.1 GCA_020047885.1 Gammaproteobacteria bacterium
AGACCCTCGCCTTGCGCGACAACCCGTGGTTCATACGCATGGGAGTACCTTTTGCCTATGCAGTCACGGGCGGGCCGGGCTGGAATATCAGCGGTTGACCACCAGGCGTCCGTGCGTCATGTCCATAAGTTCGGCGTCGGTGGTTCTGTCAAATCCCAGACACCGGCAGATGGCGCACTAAAGTCTTCTTCTCTTTTCCGCTGAAACTGCCGACGCTCTCGAATCGCCACCATCGCTTTCCAGCCTGGCGCTTTCATATTCAGCCCATCGCCGGACAACAGCGGCTCTAGCCGAACGCGGTAAGCACGAGCGCGGTCAGCAGCACTGGCCTCCTCCAACGACAAGCCGAACTTGTTCAGCGCCTCGCCAAGCCAGCGCGTCGGGTATTTCGGCAAGCGCTCGAATCGGGTAATGCCTGCGGTTTCCAGCACCGGGCGGTGAACGCTTGACGCCAGCGCCTCGAACGCAGACAGCGCCGTTTCAGTGGTCACGACTCCGGCACCGGTAGCACGGTCGATTCCAGCCGCATCAAACAGCGCATGGATCGCGCTGGTCTGTGCAGCGCCATGGCGGCGCAACGATTGCGGTAGCGCTGCATCGTGGTCATGAACGTCGGCAGGCAACGCGCCTTGAATGGTTTGTTGCAGCGCATCGAACCGGCGATTCCAGCCCTGCAAACGACCGTGGGCATAGGTCCGCAACGCCTCTGAGTCGAGTTCCATCGGGGACAAGCCATTGGCCAGTGCAGCGTCAAACTTCTCAATTTCGGCTGATTGCCGAGGATCAGGGGTGTAAGCGGTTTCCAGCGTATCGCGCTGGCTTTGGGTCAAGGCGGCGGCGTTCAGTACCGCGTCTTCATACTGCGTTGCCGCCATCTGCCGGGCTTCTTGAATGACCTCGGGCGCTAACGGTTCCACGCCAACACGAGGAGCCACGGCGAAGCCACGCGCCTTGAGGAGCAACAGCAAGTTTTGATGCGCGTCGTTTTTATCCAGCGCACGGGCGGCGGAGTAGTTCACCAGTCGCCGGTCAAAGGGCGTTGCCGGTTCGATCTGCATTGTCCAGTTTCCGGCACCAGTGGCTAATTCGACCGTGCGGCGGTGCGTCGCGTCCAGGCTGTTGAGGATATAGCCGGGTCGGGTTTCCTCAGTGGCGCGGCCATGTCCGGCTAGACCCACCTCAAACTTGAGGGCCGTCCGGTCCCGCCGCAGCATCTGAATGAAGCCAGCCGGTGCAACGGTTCGCCCGCAGTAGAATCCAAACGTGCGGGTGAAGTGGGGGATAACGATACTGACACCAGACTCAACGGTTGGGGAGTGCAGCAAAACATCAACATCGTGAATCTCAGCGTTCACGTCTTTGAGCAGCGCCAGCACGGCGGGGTCGCCAGCCGTGGAACTGCCCTGGCTGGATTGGATTTGTACGACTTTTTTATCAGGGAACCGGGCGGTAATCAGCGCCGCCATTTCGATAATCAGCCGACTCGAATCGGCTACCACGCGCACTTTATCGCCGTCTTCAATCGCCGCTAACACGCTGGCTTTCATCGCGTCGCTGTCATCAAATTCCACCGTCAAGCCGCACGGCTCGGGCTTGATTTCGATCACCCGAATCGGGCGGGTGGTCATATCGGCCAGGGTCAACACGTCCAGCGTTCCTACATCAGCATCCACGCCAACAGCGACGCGGGCTTGATTCAACAACGCACTCAGGATGCGCGAAACTTCCGGGCCGGATTTCTTGAGCGGACCGCCGAGCGTGTGCAGCTCCCGGAGCGTCGCGCTGATTTCGTCAATCAGCAGGATCGTAGTCCGGCCAAAAATGTCTTGAAACTTTGCGTTGCCCAGGGAGGGTAGGCAGATGGCCAGTCCATTGATCGCTTCGACTTCCCGGTGATAAACGCCCTGATAATTCCGCAAGCGCAGCCGTTCAGCCAGGTCACTGGCCAGTGAAACGCGGTTAGTGATCGCCGATACGGTTCCGTGCATTTTCGCCAAGGGGCGCAGGATGCTCTCAGTCTTCCCTGTGCCATGCGGAGCCTTAATCAGCCATAGGGCGTCTGGATTCTGGTTAATATCAGTCAGCAGCCGTGCATCAATCCGGGGCCGCTCTTCGTAAGAGATACCGCGTTCGGCTAATGCAGTCGGGTCAATATGCGTGGATTTCTGGGCGCGGTGTTCGGCCTGGGTTTCAAGCCAAGCGACGAACCGGCGCAGACTGCCCGGAATCGCGGGGTTGCTTCCTGTAGGTAAGGCAGCGATAACCTCATCAGCCAGCGTTTTGAATGACCGCTTTCGGGGTGACTGCCAGGCGTAGCGCCCGACGAACGCCCGCGCCATCTGCCGGGCGGTCACGGTCGGGCTGTTACGCAGTCGGGTTAGGTCCGCAGCGTAGTCTGATTTTTCGCCTAACCCGGCACATGGCGGGGGTTCCGGTTCTGTCCGGTCGGGTTCCGCGTCGGGGTCGGGTTCCGTGGCGGCGACAAACACGGCTTCCCATACATCATCCAGACCCCGCGCAACGTGAACGTCGTTAAAGTCGCACTTCGCACCGTCCAGAGTCGGGATCGCCACGAGGGCACCACTGGCCAGCGCTGCGGATCGGGCTTTTAAAAGTCCGGTGTTCGACTGATTTGGATCGCCAGGGCGCGGGATGTCGTTATCAGCGGCGATGATGAGGGTTGCCTCTGGATACCGGGCACGGATCGCTACAGCTACCGGCTCGAGGTTTCCAGCGGAAAACGCCACTGCTACCGGATGGCCACCGGCTTCAAACACGCTGGCACCGGTCGCGTAGCCTTCGCAGACAATAATCAATTCGGCCTCAGCCAGGTCGCCGATCACCAGCATCGCGCCGAGGGTCTGCATCCCGGCAGTGTAGAGGCGGTCGGTACCACGCTCCGGCAGCGAGTTGGCATAAATGCACTGCAAGCCGCGCCAGTTCCCGTCAATATCGCGCATCGGGATTGCGATAAATACGCCGTTGCGGTCGCTACCGTAGCGCACACCATAGGGACGAATTTGTTTTCGGTTCAGATAGGGATGCTCACCGTCTGGTGATAGCGTCGCCCATGTTTCGGATGCCAGTCGGGCAGCGCGTTCATGCTTAGCACGGTCGCTGCGGTCGCGCTCATCAACCAGCCGTTGCAGTTCAGCAGGATCAATCGCCGCAGGCGCATCGCCGCCGAATCCAACCCGTCCAGAGAAGCCGCAACGAAAGCAGTTGAACAATCCGCGGTCAAGGTCGATGCCCAGGGCCGTGTCGTGTTTATGGCCACCGCCGCATTGCGGGCAAGGCTGGCGTTTTTTGCGCGGGTCGGGGTCGATGCCCAGGGCGCGAAACCCGGCAGCAATGTCCGCAGCGTTCGGTACAGCGCGGGCCGGGGATGCAGGGGCCGGGGTAAACCGGATATTGATTCCCGTCGCCGGGGTCGCATGGGAGGGTTCGAGGTAGGTCATGGTTAGGCTACCCCGCTTTCGTCAGAGTATTTTGCGCCTAGCCTCGAAATACTCTCTTTCCACTGTTGCTGATAATCGCGCATGGATGCGACCTCGATATCTTCTATCGCCTTGGCATGATTCCATGCGTCTATATCCAGCAGTTCCACAATCGCGTTCTCAACCCGTTCCCGCAGTACAACCGGCGACATTGCGTCCAGTTCCACGCATTTATTGCCGTACCGATTGACGAACCATTTGTAGCGGGAATCGCCGGTTTTCGTATCGGCCTCAAATCGCGGTAGCACGGGGTCGCCGTTGCTGTCCTTTTCATTCACATCATCAGCCGTTAAAGCGATGCGCCGAATATCCATTTTCCCGTTGTACCGGGTTATGCGCTGTGGAATATCCACCTCGCTCATGCACATCCCGGAACAATCGAAGTCCCCGACATACAGCACGGTTAAAGGCTTTTCGGAGTACGTCGACATTGTGGCGACGTGATTTAACGTGGTTGCGGAACCAAAGCCATGCATAACCCGGAAGGTCACGCCATAGGCGGATAGGACTGGCCAGATGGTTCCTCTTACCGTTCCCTTCTCACTCCAAACCTCTAACTTGTGCGGCTGTTCCTGCCAGTTATCCCGGCGATAGTATTTGGTCGCTTGGTCGATCCGCTCATCAATGCTGTCCCACATGGCCACGCGTTCAGCATGGCGCGTCTCGTCAACAATCCAATGCCAGGGAATCAGACCGCTTTCCCGCGCCCAAACAAGTTGCTTGCTTACCTTGTCTGTACTGCTTTTTTTCATGTTGGGAATCAGGCCAGCGGTAAACAGGCGATAGCAGACCGCACGGACAGTTGCCGGATGGATTTCGTTGAGAATGTCGTATGCCGCGTGTGCCAGGGCAATAGACTTTTGAGATTTTCCGCGACCACGCTTAGCGGGATCAGCGCTTAAACTTTCGGCAGGATGAATTTCGGGCGTGGAACTGCTAAAATCAGAGTCTGATTTCATAGCGTGATACCTCAAAGTTGCGTTTTGTGGTGTTGCGAAGTGCTACCGGTGCCTGCCAGGGCATCCCGATAGCGCGCACAGTATGACAGCCCTTGGCAGCGATGCCAGGGGCTTTGTGTTTTTGGGAGTTCACGGCGGGCCGCCTTGGCTGGTTAGGCGGCTTCGAGCAGCGGGGTATTGGCGTAGCGTTGCGGGCGGGGGCCGAAGTCGGGATGGTTAATCAATTCCGCCACCAGCGCACCAATGCGAGGGTTCCACGCTTGAATGGTGGAGAGCCGCCACAATTTCCCGGCACCGTGGCCCCGACCGTCTGGGCCGGGGATACCGCCGATAGCGATGTGTCGATGTAAGGCTCGGTCTGACAGGTTCAGCGCCAGCATCAAGTGGGCGGGTCGAACTACCAGGTCGTTATCAGTTTTCATCAGTCGTTTCTCGCTGGAAACCACTGGGTCTTGCCTGCGCTTTGATTGTTAAGTTAACAGCAAAGTGTTAACTTAAAAAAAGACGCGGGTTGCCCGTGGTCTGACTCCAAATTGCAGCGAGAAAACTTGATCGGCTATGCTCGCTGCGCGTTTTCGGGGTTGACGCCAATTCAGCGCATCCCCAGGGCGACAATCATAAAGCACATTTCACCATCTCTGAAACGCCAAAATAAGACGTTTTTGGCGCATGAAAAAACAGGGCGACAATCATAAAGCACATTTCACCATCTCTGTGCAATAATTCCCGCCTATCGGTGAAACTCCTTTAAAGTCTACGGATTAGACTGACATTCTGTATCCCGCCCAGTGGTGCTTATCCCCACTGGGCTTTTTTGTGGCCTAAATGACCTTGGCGACTTTCGCCAGAATGCCGATGATGAGCGCCGATTGCAGAAAGCCGACACCGACAACCCAGCGGATTAAGTCGGCTTTGGTATCCGCCAAATCCCGTTTGAGTTCGGCTTTCAAGATGTCCATATCCCGCTTCATCAGCGCCATATCTTGCTTGAGATCGTGAATATCGCCCTTGGTCGCCAAGTCATCAGCATGGCCTTTCAGCACGGTCGCTAATGCCGTGGCCTGGGCCTCCGCTTGGCGTTCCTCGATACCCGCATCCCGTAGCGTCTTGACATAGGCCAGCGTGTCAAAAGTGAGTGTGGTCATGATGTAGCCTCGCTCTTCGCTTGCGCCGTCTCTAGTAACTGGATCGCCTCGTTAATCGCATCTTCAACGGTGCCCATAATCCAGCCCTTGCCGGGGTTGTCCTCACGAGTTCGTTTACCGATCAGGAAGCCAATAACGGCGCTGGCACGGGTTAGTACATCGCAGGCGTCCAGAATCGCACTGGATAGGGTGTTAGAATTATTGTTGCTCATGGCGTCGTTTCCTCATGTGGTGACGCTTTGGGAAGTCCGGCGTCGCTGATTTCAGCAGCAGCGCCGGGCGATTGCTGCATCAACTGTGCAGCGTAGTTTTCGATGATGGGCTTGAGATGCGCCGGAATCCAGATTTGAGCGCACACCATTCCCGCGGCGTGGCGTCGCGCTCTCAAATCAGCCTGGCGTTGTGCTGTGGTTTTTCTCATCCGCCGATTATTCTAGTTACTTATAACCACGTCAAGCGCTTTCGTATTCTGAAAATTCAAGGTAATGCATATTACCCTGAATTTCTGTTTTCAGATGTAGGCAAATAGCGGGGTTCCGGGTTGCCGTGCTGATTATTGAAGCG
>JAIFNF010000023.1 GCA_020047885.1 Gammaproteobacteria bacterium
AGCCCGATGTTCTGGGCTGAGTCTGGTCAATCCAGACTTGCGGTTTTATCCACCACAAGCCTCGCCCTTTAGGGCGGGGTGATTGACGGTCTGATTGCGTCCCTGTTCCTTGGCCTGATACAGCGCCCGGTCCGCACGGTTCAGAATGGAACCCAACTCTTCATCGGTGGAGGAAAACCGGGTAATACCAATACTGACGGTCAGCGCAATCTTTCTCGATTCCCACGGGATTGATGTATTCGCCACCGTGCCCCGCAGTCGTTCAGCCAACAGGCGGGCACCTTCCAAATCAGTCGCTGGCAGCAACACCGCAAATTCCTCACCGCCCAGACGACCGATCAAATCGGTATGGCGCAACAGGGCTTGGGCGATGTTCGCAAAATGCTGGAGCATCTGATCGCCAGCCGCATGGCCATAGGTATCGTTGACTTGCTTGAAATGGTCCAGATCGATCATCAGCAGTGTTGCTGGCGCCGCGTAACGCTTGAACCGCTGCAACTCCAGATCCAGTTGCTTGAGAAAATGGCGGCGATTGGCCATGCCGGTTAAATGATCGGTCGTCGCCAGTCGGCGTAACTCCCGTTCCTGCGCTTGGCGCTGGGTTTCGTCGCGCAGAATGCCCACGCTGCGCCACTGGTTTTGAATGTGCACCGCGGACAGCGAGAGTGCTATCGCAATTTCCGAACCATCCTTATGGTAGGCCGATAATTCCAGCGTTTTACCGATGGCGTTGCCATGCCCCGTTTCCCGAAATTTACCAAACGCCTGGTGATGCGCCTCATGATAGCGGCCAGGCGCTAACAACTGGTGCAAGTCCTGCCCTAGCGCCTCGTCCGGCGTATAACCAAAAATCCGTTCAGCGGCTGGATTCCAAAAGGCAATTCGTCCTTCTGTATCCAGCATGAGGATGGCATCCTGCGCTGAATCGGTAATGCCCTGTAAAATCGCAGACTGTTCGAGTAGCGCTTCCGCAGCGCGTTGCTGTTCGGTGATGTCATGCACGATCGCCAGTAATCGGGGTTCAGAAGGAAGCGTGGTGTGCACCTCCAGGTCATGACGCCCCATTAACCGGGCCACGAATGAGCGATTGTTTTGCCCATGGAGGGTCGTATCAAGGGTTTTGTTGGCCGGTTGATTAAAAAACGCCCGGAAGCGGCTGAGGAACATCTCCCGGTCTGCTCCCGCCATGAAATCCGCCAGCGCCTGGCCGATCAGGTCGGGGCCTTCGCAACCGAGTAAGTCAGCAAAGGTTTGATTGACCTGCTGGATGATACCGCGACGGTCCAGGCTGAGATAACCGACCGGTGCCTGGTGATACAGTTGGGCGTAGCGATCCCGCGTGGTTTCCAGTTGGTTCTGAACACTCCGCAAGTCCTCGTTCTGGAGTTCCAGTTCGATCTGATAAACCGACAGATCATGGATCAACCGCCCAATATCGTCCGGGGAGAGACTCAAATGCTTCTCATGAACCTGATTCAGCAACGCCTCGGCTCGTTCGCGCAAGGAACGCTGGCGTTTATCAATCTCCATGCCCATATCACCCCCTACGGGTTAAGTCTGCACGGTCAAAGTCACGGCATGAATCAAGCGCTTTCCGGCAACCCAGTCTGACTACAGCGCAGGATTCCACTATGCCTTCTCCAGTTTTCGCAACTCTCGATTTATAGCGTCACCCAGGACATCGAGTTCCACGATCCCGTGAGACTCCTGAGTGCAGCCGGCGGCCACCTGGTTGATCAACGCCGCCGCCAGTCGGTGGATCTGGTGATGCTGGATCTGAATCAGTGGATAATCGGGATGGGTTCCATAACGCGCCTGACCAATACCGTGATACCAGTGACCGAATGCACACTGGCGTTCGTCGAAAGGCGGCAAAGTTGGGTCAGTTTTGCCGCGCAGATGAGCTTTTACCTGGTCAAGAAAGATGCGCTGACTGAAGAGCGCCACATTGAGATCGTAATTCCCCGAGCCGAGGGACTCCTGACGCAGACGCCGCCAAAGGCAGTTGCCCTCCCACTCGGTCAGCCAGTGGGGAACATGCCCGGCGGGCATAGGCCGGGCGATACCATAGCCTTGTGCCACCGGACAACCGAGATGGAGCAGCATGAAGCCGATCTCCACCGACTCGACGCCTTCCGCCACCACAGGGCGACGCAAGGCCTTCGCCATCCGCACCACTTCTTCGACAATCTCTAGTGCCTCATTCTTATCAAGGATATCGCGGACGAAATGTTGGTCGATCTTGACGATGTCGATGGGCAGATGGTGAAAATAGGTCAGGGATGAATAGCCCGTGCCGAAATCGTCGAGGGCAAAGTGGATTCCCAGAGCCTTGCACGCATTCATCACCTGGGCAGCATTGCCGATGTCGTCAATCTCGGAAATCTCCAGAATCTCGATTTCCAGCGCCCCATCGGCCCCCGCCGGGTAATCGATCAGCGTCCTGGCGAGAAAATCAACAAAGCTCGGCATCTGAATATGGCGTGGACTGATGTTAATGCTCACCGCCAGCTTGATCCCGGCCTCCTGCCAGACTTGCTGCTGCGCCAGTGCGGTGATCGTCACCCACTCGCCCAGCGCGATTTCCAGTGGCGTGTTCTCGATCAGCGGCAGGAACTGGCCGGGCGCTAGCAGACCCTCGCGTGGATGCTGCCAGCGGATCAGCGCTTCCAGGCCAATCACTCGCCCATCACTGAGATCAACCTTGGGCTGGTAATAGAGTATGAGCTGCTGATCGCTCTGCAAGGCTAGGGCGAAATCCTCGCGCATCTGTTGACGCTGACGCACCTGTTGATCCTGGGCTGGATCGTAAAGGTGGTAACCCGACCGGTTCTTGCCCTTGGCCTGGTACATGGCTTCGTGGGCATGGCGCAGCAGCGCGTCCGGTCCACTGTGATCCAGGGGGAAGAAGGTGACGCCGATGCTCCCCGAGATATGTAGCCGATGATTCTGGACTTCAATGGGATAATTAACGTGCTTCAACAGGTTCTGAACTGCCTCCTGACCCTCGCAGACGGAGGCGAGGCCACCTAGGATCATCGCGAATTCGTCGCCGCCGAGGCGCGCCAGTGAGTCGCCCTGATCCAGGATCGCTTGGAGACGACGCGCCAGATTCACCAGCAGGGCATCGCCTGTCGAGTAGCCATAGCGGTCGTTGATCGGTTTGAAGCTGTCGAGGTTGAGATAACAGACGGCGATGAACTGGTTGGAACGTCGGACATGGGCCATGGCCTGCTCCAGTCGATCCATCAGTAATGAACGATTGGGCAGTCCCGTCAGGACATCGTAATAGGCGATGTATTCGAGTTGCCGTTCGGCTTTCTGCCGCTCAGTAAAATCGATGGCCAGTTCAATAATGTGCTGGAGAATTTCGACGTCTTGCCGGGTATAGTCGCAGGCTTTGTTGCCGACCCCCATCACGGCGACAACGCGATCATCGATCAACAGTGGCACGGTCGCCAGGCGCACGACGATGGCATGACCTACCGGCATCCCTTTCTTATGCGGCAAGGCGGCATAGTTGTTGTGGATCACCGGTTGGCGTTGCTGAATGCAGTCCGCCCAGACGCCAGCCTCGCCCACCGGGTAGTGCTGATACTCACTCTCGGTAAAGCACATCTCCGCCAAAGTGCGGGTTGACCAGACCTGCAGGGAGATTTGATCCTGGTCGGCTTCGATCACATGCAGAAAGCCAATCTGGCTGTGGGTCAACTCCTCGGCGACATCCAGCGCTGCCCGCAGGATCTGGTCCTGATCACCGAGCCGAACCAACTCCATCAGGTACTGACGGAGTTCGGTCAGGCACTGGTGGCGTCGGCGCTCCGAAATATCGCGTAAAAAAGCAAAAATCTGCCCCCCGTCCACCGGTGAAAAGCTGGCTGAGACTTCCACATGCCAAATTTCGCCATTCTTGCGCCGCTGCCGGGTCTCAAACAGGTCGCTGCCCTGTTCCAGAATGTACTTGATATGCTGGAGGGTTTGCTCACGAGACTCGTCAAGCTCCAAATCGGCAATCGTTAAGCCTTCCAGCGCTTCGCGTGAATAACCCGACATTTGGCAATAAGCATCATTGACTTCGAGGATGCGGCCTTCAAGATTCACCACCCAGAAGCCGTCCAGGTGCGTTTCGCGGATGGCTTGGTAACGCAGGCTGCTCTCACGCAGAGTTCGTTCGGCCAGGCGGCGTTCCGTGACATCCATGATGATGCCCAGGTAACGCCGGGGTTGCCCGGCTTCGACCGGGGCCGGACTGCCGCGCACTTGCAGCCAGCGCAGTGACCCGCCGTGCTCGAGACGGTATTCAGCCTGAAAATCCTTTCCGGCGCTAACCGCCTCCTGAATCGCTGCGACAATCCCGGGGCGGTCTTCCGGGTGAATGAGCGTTTCCCAGAGTTCCGAGTTAGGCGTATGCGCCTGTTCATCAAGGCCAAACAGCCGCCAGATGGCCGGCGACCAGTAGTGGGTATTGGTTTCCAGCGTCCATTCCCAGACGCCCGACTGAGCCGACTCCAGTGCCAGATTCAGCCAGGCCGCTTGCTTGCGCTGCGCCTCGGCCTCGCTGGCGAAGCGTTGCGCCGCGACTTCCGCCTGTTTACGCTTACTGATATCGACCAGCAGGATCAATATCGCGCTTTCGGTAAAACTGGCGTGGGCTTCCACCCAGAGGCATCCCCCACCTTTGCAGCGCACCAAGCCTTCGAAGTTGTGAATCCGGGTATTTTCGGCCAGCGCCTGAGCCACTTCGGCATCCCAGGCGTGCCGCCGTTGCTCGCAGTATTGTGGATCGGGATAGGCTAGAGGCCACCAGGCGTCGATATGCGGGATATCTTCGATGGTGTAGCCGAAAATGCGGGTAAAAGAGGCAGTGAAATGAATCACGCGACCGGTGCGGTCAAGAATGGCCGTCGCTGCCGGCGAAAATTCGAGGAGATCATGCAGGTGCTCCTCATGAGCCGACAGATTTTGGGAATAATCCGGTGGGCGGTGGTCAGTCACGATGTGGAAATCCGGCAGGTACCTGCCATGTATCGTGATTTAGAGAATTGATGAACGGGACATTCCACATTCGCGCTCTGAGTCGAGTCAGGAGAATCTATTAAAGAGTTAGGATAGTCCCGATAGGAGAGGTACTCAAGCTTTCCTGATGACGCCCAACTCAAAGGCCTGATTCAAATAATCGAATCATATTGCGTCCGGCTTCTTTAGCCTGACGCCGTGCGGCATCCGCGTGTTTAAAAATCTCGCTTTGGTGAGCGTCTTTGCCGACGAATACTGCAATGCCCATACTGCATGAGCAATGATGTTCGATGGTCGTGATTCGGTCGGCGGCTGAACGCAGGGTCAGGTGGTAGGGTTCGGAGAGAAACCCGCGAATTTTTTTGGCAATAGCCAGCGCGTGTTCTTTTGACACGTCCTTGTCGTCTTTCAAGCCGACCAGTACGACAACAAATTCGGCGCCGCCCAAGCGCGCTACGGTATCGACTTCGCTCACACTGTGGAGGAGGCGTTGCCCGGCTTCAGCCAGCAACAGGTCGCCGGCGGCGTGGCCGTACACATCGTTCAGTGGCTTTAAATCCTCCAGTTCAATAAGTAGCAACGCCCCATACAACCCGGCGTGTTTGCTGGCGGCGATGGCCTGATCCAAGCGTTCGTCGAGCATGTCGCGATTGGGCAAGCTGGTCAGTTTGTCGTAGAGAACCCGATGCTCGAGTTGCATCGCCTGGACGACGAGTTGGTTATTGGCGTTCGACAATCGCGCTGCTAATAGCGCCAGGCCGATCAGGAGTCCGGACATCAGTACGCCGACTGCCAGATAGATGGTGCGCTGGAAACGCCATTGCCAGAATTCATCTTCGAGGATGGCGGTGACCGCGAGGGTGTAAGGGAAATCGGCCAGTGGGTGGTAGGCGGCGGGCCGGGTGTGTCCGTCCAGTGGGGAAATGAGGGTACCCAGAAAAGGTTGGGCGCGGTCTTCGATCTCTTCGTCGAGCGGGATAATTTCGATTTTTTTACCCAAGGCGTCGGCGGCTTCCGGGTGATGGAAGAGCAAGGTGCCGTCAGCATCGATTATGGCGAGGGTGTTACGCCCGGTCAGGTCGGAGCTGAGGACGCCATGGAAGGCGTCGGGATCCTGCAGACGAATCGGGCGTGCGCAAAACAGCCAGCGGTCGCGGTTGAGGGTTTCAACAAAATGGGTAGAACAGTGGCTCGCCTGATTCGGATGCGCCGCCAGGTAATCGTAGTAGTGCTGGTAGGAGAAAGCCGGATCGACGATATCCGGACGGGTTTTGCTGGCGACGCCGACGACCCGCCCCCGGGTATTGATAATGCCGAGTCCGAACAGCCAGGAGTGGGTAGTGACTTTGTTGAGCAGAATCTCGCTCAGATGCGCAGCGCTTTCCCCACCGGCTCCACCGGAGAAGGCCAGTGCTTTCTGGTCAATATGATCATGCACATCGCGCATGATGTAGTCGATTTCTCTGAAGGCACCGGCTAGTCGCTGGGCCGACAGATGCGCGAGTACGGTATTGCGGTGTTGGGCGCGGTCGATGATCAGGTTGTAGGAACGGTTTGATTCGTAGAGTCCGACGCCGACGATCAGACCAATGATCAGCAGGGGCGCTGCTATTAACAAGTTTTGGTTTTTTGGCATCCTGATCACCCTGTGAATGACAACACCACCGGCTCTATTTCCAGATCCACCCCGAACTCCGCTCGCACCGACGCCTGAATGGCCTGCGCCAGTCGCACCACTTCGTCACCCCGCGCTCCGCCACGATTGACCAGCACCAGTGCTTGCTGTTCATAAACGCCCGCCGCGCCCAGACTTCGCCCTTTCCAGCCACACCGTTCAATCAGCCAGCCCGCGGCCAGTTTGACCGTACCGTCCGGTTGCGGATAACGCGGCAAGTCGAGGTAGCGTTCCGCGAGTCGGGCAACAATCGCCGCCTCCACGACCGGATTCTTGAAAAAACTGCCAGCGTTGCCGATTTGGGTTGGATCCGGCAACTTGCGCGAGCGAATCGCCATCACCGCTTCAGCGATCTGCCTCGCGGTCGGTGGGGAAATCTCTTGCGCTTTCAACTCCCGCGCCACGTCTGCATAGCCTGTGAGCGGTTGCCAGCGCTTGGGGAGGCGAAAAGTGACCTCGGTCACCAGATAACGCCCGGCGGCTTCGCCCTTGAATCGGCTATCCCGGTAGCCGAACTGGCAGGCGGCACGGTCGAATACCACGCTCGCGCCGGTGTCCAGGTCGACCGCTTCGAGTTGCTGGAACCGTTCGGCCATTTCTAGCCCGTAAGCACCGATATTCTGAATGGGCGCAGCGCCAACCGTGCCGGGAATCAGTGCCAGATTCTCCAGCCCCGGCCAGCCGCAGTCCAGCGTCCACATCACGAAGTCATGCCAGTTTTCCCCGGCCCCGGCCTGAACGTACCACGCCTCGGCATCTTCCGTGACGAAGCGCCATCCGGGAATCCGGACATGCAGCACCAATCCATTGAAATCGCCGGTCAGCACCAGATTACTGCCGCCGCCCAGGATGAACCGCGGCCAGGTGCGCCATTCCGGCAACGCCATTAACGCCGGGAGTTGAGCGGGCTCTTCAATCGCGGCGAACCCGGCAGCGCGGGCCGGCAGGCCAAAGGTATTGAGGCGCTGTAGAGAAACATTGCGTTGCAGCAACCCGTTCAGGGCTTCCGGGCAGATCCCGGAGTAATGGTCACTGGCAAGCTGCGTGACTGGCTGATTCATAGGGAATTTCCCGTAAAAAATCCGCCATGCGGCGGGTCACGCATAGATTAGAGCAATCCATTCCCCTTGTATGTTTGGAGTTTGGTAAAGTATCCCGAAACGTGGTAGCGCGATTCCCCTCTGGGACTCACGATCCCGTCAAGGAGCTTG
>JAIFNF010000291.1 GCA_020047885.1 Gammaproteobacteria bacterium
GCCATTCCGCGCATCCGTGACTTTCGCGGTTTCAGCGCCAAGGCGTTTGACGGGCGCGGCAATTACAGCCTGGGTGTGCGGGAACAGATCATTTTTCCGGAAATTGACTACGACAAGATCGACGCGATTCGTGGTCTCGACATCACCATCACCACGACGGCGCGGACCGATGAAGAAGGCCGCGCCCTGCTGGCCGCATTCAATTTCCCGTTCCGGAACTGAGGATTCAGTCTGTGGCAAAACTGAGCATGATTAACCGCGAGATCAAGCGGGCGCGTATTGTCAAGCAGTATGCCGCGAAGCGGGCCGAGTTGAAGGAAACCATCCGCGATCCGGCCAATAGCGATGAGCAACGGCGGGAAGCGCAGCAAAAATTGCAGGCGCAGCCCCGCGATGCCAGTCCGAGCCGGCTGCATAACCGGTGCCGGCTGACCGGACGGTCGCATGGTTTCTATCGCAAGTTCGGCTTGGGCCGGAACAAGCTGCGCGAAGCGACCATGCGCGGTGATGTTCCCGGTCTGCGCAAAGCCAGTTGGTAAGTCCGTCAATCGAGCTATTTCCACCACCAGTTTTTAAGTTCATGGGGTTGTTCCGCCGCGAAGCGGTGACCCCACGACTGACCCTGTGGAGTTATTTGCAGAATGAGTATGAGCGATCCCATTGCGGACATGCTGACCCGCATCCGTAACGCCCAAAGCGCCGCTAAAACCCAGGTGACGATGCCGGCTTCCAAAGTGAAGGCGGCCATTGCCCAGGTGTTGCGCGACGAGGGCTATATCACTGACTTTGCGGTCGCGCCGACTGATCCCGGTAAGGCGGAACTGACCGTCGTCCTCAAGTATTTCGAGGGTCGGCGGGTTATCGACCGGATTGACCGGGTCAGCAAACCGGGCCGGCGGGTATTTTGCGGCAAGGATGACTTGCCCAAAGTGATGAACGGATTAGGGGTAGCGATCATTTCGACGCCTCGGGGTCTGATGAGCGACCGCGCTGCGCGTGCTGCGGGTCATGGCGGCGAAGTGCTGTGCTTTGTGGCCTAAAGGAGCAACCGCAATGGCAAGTCTCATCAAGGAAAAGAAAATTCGCACCTCGCGGGTCGGCAAGAAACCCATCCCGGTGCCGGCTGGCGTCGATGTGAGTATTGTTGGCCAGCAGGTCGCGCTCAAGGGCAAAAATGGTGCAGCGGAATTGCTGGTGCATCCCTGGGTCGCGGTCGAGCGCGATGGCGAAGAGCTGAAAGTCAGCCCCCGGGTCCTAACCAACGAAGCCAAGTATCGGGCAATGACCGGCACCATGCGGGCCTTGCTCAACAACATGGTGGTTGGCGTGACCGATGGATTCCAGCGCAAGCTGCAACTGGTTGGGGTTGGCTACAAGGCCCAGGCACAGGGCAGCGTGTTGAATCTGACCCTTGGTTTCTCCCATCCAGTCGAGTTCAAGATTCCGGATGGCATCGCCATTCAAACGCCGACTGCGACTGAAATCATGATCCGGGGCGTAGACAAGCAACAGGTTGGCGAAGTCGCCGCCCAAATTCGCGCCTATCGGCCGCCGGAACCCTATAAGGGCAAGGGTGTGCGTTATGCGGGTGAGACCATCATCCTGAAAGAAGCCAAGAAGAAGTAGAGACTGAGCATGGACAAGAAAGCAGCCGACAAGAAAACCGCCCGCTTGCGGCGCGGGTTGCGAACCCGCTACAAGATTCGGGAACTCGGCGTGTGCCGCCTGTGCATTCATCGCACCCCCCGGCATATCTACGCCCAGATCATCATTCCGGCAGAGACCGGCGATCGGACTTTGGCCGCCGCGTCTACCCTGGAGCCAGCCCTGCGCCAGGCGCTTAAAAGCACCGGTGATGTTACCGCGGCCAAGGCGGTAGGTCAGGCGATTGCGGAGAAGGCCAAAGCAGCCGGGATTACCCAGGTGGCTTTTGATCGTTCGGGCTTCAAGTATCACGGTCGGGTCAAGGCCCTGGCTGACGCCGCCCGCGAACACGGTTTGCAGTTTTAAGGAGCAGATATGGCGACGAACGTGGAAAGTTCCCAAAACAGCGACGGCCTGCAGGAAAAACTGATCGCCGTCAACCGCGTAGCCAAGGTGGTCAAGGGCGGGCGGCAGTTTGGCTTTACCGCGCTGACGGTAGTTGGCGATGGCAATGGCCGGGTTGGTCTGGGGTATGGCAAGGCCCGCGAAGTGCCCATGGCGATTCAGAAAGCGATGGACAAGGCCCGCAAAAACATGAGCAAGGTGCCGCTCAACGGCGTCACCCTGCAATACCCGGTCACGGCCCATCATGGCGCGGCTCAGGTGTTCATGCAGCCGGCTTCGGAAGGCACCGGCATCATTGCCGGTGGCGCGATGCGGGCGGTATTTGACGTGGTCGGGGTCAAGGATGTGCTAGCCAAGTGCATTGGCTCGCGTAATCCCATTAACGTGGTGCGGGCGACCATTCACGGCCTGAGTACGATGAAGTCGCCAGACTACCAGGCGGCCAAACGTGGCAAAAGCGTGGACGAGATTCGGAGTTAAGACGCATGGCCGACAACAAATTGAAAGTGACGCTGGTTAAAAGCGCGCATGGCCGGCTGGCTAATCACCGGGCTTGTGTGCGCGGACTGGGGTTGCGCCGAACCCACAGTACTGCGGTGGTCATCGACACCCCGGAAAATCGGGGCATGATCCGCAAGGTGTCCTATCTGCTCAAGGTCGAGGAGGCCTGAACCATGCGTCTTAATACCCTCAAACCGGCTGCCGGCAGTCGTCCAGACAAGCAACGGGTCGGACGCGGCATCGGTTCTGGCCTTGGCAAAACCAGTGGGCGCGGCCATAAAGGCCAGCACGCCCGCGCTGGCGGTTATCATAAAGTTGGCTTTGAAGGCGGTCAGATGCCGTTGCAGCGGCGGTTGCCCAAACGTGGCTTCCACTCGATGACCGCCAAGGAGACTGCCGAAGTGCGGCTGGCGGCACTGGATAAGGTGAATGCTGAGGTCATCGATCTGGCGGCGCTCAAGTTAGCCAATCTGATTCCGATCTTCGCCAAAAAAGCCAAAGTGATCGTTTCCGGCAAGCTGGATAAGCCGGTGACTCTGCGTGGTCTGGCGCTGACCAAAGGCGCCCGTGACGCGGTGCTGGCGGCTGGCGGCACGATCCAAGAGTAATTGCGATGGCCGCTGCCCTGCCGGATCTCGGCAAAATGACCGAACTGCGTCAACGCCTGCTGTTTCTGCTGGGGGCGCTGGTGGTGTTTCGTATTGGCGCTCATATTCCGGTGCCAGGCATCGATCCGACGGCCATGGCGCAGTTGTTTGATCAACAGCGTGGCACCATCCTCGACATGTTCAACATGTTTTCGGGTGGCGCTTTGGGTCGGTTGAGCCTCTTCGCTCTCGGCGTGATGCCTTACATCTCGGCGTCCATTATCCTGCAACTGATGTCGATGGTGGTGCCTGCGCTCGAACAGTTGCGCAAGGAAGGCGGTGCGGCCGGGCGTCACACCCTGACTCGCTATACCCGCTATCTGACCGTGGTGTTGGCGGCATTCCAGGCCATCGGCGTCAGCATTGCTTTGCAGAACCAGATGGCGGGTGGCGCATCGGTGGTGATTGCTCCCGGCATCGGCTTCATGATGACGGCGACTATCACGCTGGTGACCGGTACCCTGTTCCTGATGTGGCTTGGCGAGCAGGTGACTGAGCGTGGCATTGGCAACGGCATATCCATGATTATTTTCGCTGGCATCGTCGCGGGACTGCCGCAAGCCGTTGGCGGTACTCTGGAGTTGGCCCGCACCGGCGAGCTGCATGTCATCCTGGTGCTGTTTTTGTTGTTGTTGTCGGTAGTGGTCACCGGATTTGTGGTCTTTGTCGAGCGCGGTCAGCGCCGGATTACGGTCAACTACGCCAAACGCCAGCAGGGCCGGAAAGTGTATGCCGCCCAGACCACCCATTTACCGCTGAAACTGAATATGTCGGGAGTCATCCCGCCGATCTTCGCCTCGAGCCTGATCCTGTTTCCGGCGACCTTGGGCAGTTGGTTCGGTAATGCTCCGAATATGGAGTGGTTGCGGGATATCAGTTCGGCGTTGTCACCCGGACAACCGCTGTATGTCTTGCTTTATGCGGGGCTGATTATCTTTTTCTGCTTCTTTTATACGGCGCTGGTCTTTAATTCCAAGGAAACCGCGGACAACCTGAAGAAGTCCGGAGCGTTCATTCCCGGTATCCGTCCGGGTTTACAGACGGCGACTTATATTGACAAGGTATTGACCCGGCTGACTCTAGTGGGCGCTGCCTACATCACTGTGGTCTGTTTGCTGCCCGAGTTTTTGATTCTGTACTGGCGGGTGCCCTTCTACTTTGGTGGAACATCGCTGCTGATTATTGTAGTCGTGGTGATGGATTTTATGGCTCAGGTTCAGGCGCACCTGATGTCGCATCAGTACGAGAGCCTGTTGAAAAAAAGTAGTTTCAAAGGCCAAAGTCTGCTGCGCTGATTGAAGCCATTAACTAGCGCTGTTATTTAGACGACGCTTGTCGAATTGAATCTGGAGAATGACGATGAAAGTACGCGCCTCGGTAAAGAAAATTTGCCGCAATTGCAAAATCATCCGCCGCGACCGCGTAGTGCGGGTGATCTGCAAGGATGCCCGCCATAAACAGCGGCAGGGATAAACCAACAATTCTGATTGATTTTGCAGCGCTGACCCAAGTAAACTCCCGCTTCTTTGCGCGGACGAATCACTTGGCTGGCGATGGGAGGAGTTTCAAGGCATGGCCCGTATTGCAGGCATCAACATTCCGGTCAATAAACACGCGATCATCGCGTTGCAGGCTATTTATGGCATCGGCGCGACCCGAGCCAAGCAGATTTGCGCGGCGGTCCAGGTTCCCCCGGATCGCAAGGTGCGGGATTTGGATGAGGCCCAGGTCGACGCGCTGCGCGCTGAAGTCGGCAAGTACGTCGTAGAAGGCGATTTGCGCCGTGAAGTATCGATGAGTATCAAGCGACTGATGGATGTGGGCTGCTACCGGGGCCTGCGGCATCGGCGTGGCCTGCCGGTGCGGGGTCAACGTACTCGCACCAACGCCCGGACGCGCAAGGGTCCGCGCCGCGCAATCCGCAAGTAGACGCCTGAGTTTTCTGTAAATCCGCTGGCATAGGTCGGAGCATGGCAAAACCGGTTACCAAAACGCGCAAGCGCGTCAAAAAAAATGTGGTGGATGGCATTGCGCATGTCCACGCCTCGTTCAACAACACCATCATCACGATTACTGACCGTCAGGGCAACGCCTTGGCATGGGCTACCTCGGGTGGATCGGGTTTTCGCGGTTCCCGCAAAAGTACCCCGTTCGCTGCGCAGGTCGCTGCCGAGCGGGTTGGCAATGTGGTGAAGGAGTACGGCGTCAAGAATCTGGAAGTCAACGTCAAGGGTCCAGGCCCGGGTCGCGAATCGGCGGTTCGTTCGTTGAACGCTGCCGGATTCAAGATTATGAGCATCGTGGATGTCACGCCGATTCCCCATAACGGCTGCCGTCCCCCGAAACGTCGGCGCGTCTAGTCCAGGAGTTTTACCGTGGCGAGATATCTCGGTCCCAAATGCAAGCTGAGCCGTCGGGAAGGTGTGGATCTGTTTCTGAAATCCGCTGCCCGGCCTGTAGAGTCGAAGTGTAATCTGGAACGGCCACCAGGCCAGCATGGCGCGCGCCGTCCCCGGCTGTCCGACTATGGCTTGCAGTTGCGGGAAAAACAGAAACTGCGTCGCACCTATGGCGTACTGGAGCGGCAGTTCCTTAACTACTACAAAGAAGCAGCCCGTCGTCGTGGCGCAACCGGTGAAAATCTGCTGAAACTGCTGGAATGCCGGTTGGATAACGTGGTGTACCGGATGGGGTTTGGCAGTACCCGCGCTGAAGCCAGACAACTGGTTTCTCATCGGGCGATTATCGTTAATGGGCAACGGGTTAATATCCCTTCCTGCCAGGTTCACGCTGAAGATGTGGTTGCAGTCCATGAAAAAAGCCGCAACCAGACGCGTATCCAGTACTCGCTGCAATTGGCCCAAGGGCATGGTTTCCCGGAATGGGTAGAGGTGGATGTC
>JAIFNF010000049.1 GCA_020047885.1 Gammaproteobacteria bacterium
CGCCCAGCGTCGGCGCTCATGGTCAACTGAGTCCAAACGTCGCGCAAAGCGTCCCCGTCGGCCAAACCACCACCTTCACGGTACTCCCGGAAGCGGGCTACACGGCGGCGGTAACCGGTTGCGGTGGTACCCTGACCGGCAACCTCTACACCACCGGCCCGATCACGGCGGCCTGCACCGTCAGTGCGACCTTCGAGCAGAACAGCTACCAAGTCGACGCCAACGCCGGTGTCAATGGCGCGATCAGCCCGGCCTCACAACTCGTCCCGTATGGCGGCACTACCGACTTCACCGTGATCCCGGACGCGGGCTATACCACCGCAGTGGTGGGCTGCGATGGCGCGCTCACCGGCGACCGCTACACCACCGGCCCGATCCTCGCGGACTGCACGGTCAGCGCCACTTTTAGCCAGAACAGCTACCCGGTTAGTGTCAGCGTAGGTGCAAATGGCGCGATCAGCCCGGCCTCACAACTCGTCCCGTATGGCGGAATCGCCGAATTCACGGTCATCCCGGATACGGGCTATACGGCCGCGGTGATCGGTTGCGATGGCACACTCATGGGCAACCGCTACCTCACCGGCCCGATCCTCGCCGACTGCACCATCAGCGCCACCTTCAGCCAGAACGACTATGTGATCAATGCCAATGCGGGCGCGAATGGCGCGATCAACCCGGCTTCGCAACTCGTCCTGTATGGGGGAACTGCCGATTTCACGGTCACCCCGGAGGTGGGCTACACGGCCACGGTGACCGGTTGCGAAGGCGCGCTCACTGGCGACCTGTACACGACAGGGCCAATCATCGCGGTGTGTACCGTCAGCGCCACGTTCGGCCAGGGCAGCTACGTTGTGAGCGCCAACGCGGACGCGAATGGCGCGATGGATCCGGCCGAGCAAACCATCCTGTATGGCGGTACGGCGGACTTTATCGTCACGCCGGACGTCGGCTACACTGCGGCAGTGACCGGTTGCGGCGGCAGTCTGACCGGCGACCTCTACACCACCGGCCCCATCGTCCAGGACTGCGCGATCAGCGCCACTTTCAGCCAGAACCGCTATACCGTAACCGCCGTCGCGGGTCCGCAGGGCGCGGTGACTCCGGCCACACAAACCATCGCCCACGGCGGGACCGCGGATGTCACCGTCATCGCCGATACCGGCTATCAGCCTGCCGCCACCGGTTGCAATGGAAAACTGACGGGCGAACTCTACACCACCGGCCCGATCATTGAGGACTGCACAGTCAATGCCACGTTTGGCACGACAACCTACCCGCTATCGGTAATGCGCCAGGGCGGGGGCACGGTGGCCAGCAACCCGGTGGGGATCGACTGCGGCACGGACTGTAGCGAAAGCTACCTTGCAGGGACGAGCGTGACGCTCACCGCCACGCCGGATCCCGACGCGCTGTTCACCGTCTGGAGTGGGGTCTGCGTCGGCGTCAATCCCGTGTGCACCGTACCGATGACCGCGGCCAAGAACGTCAGCGCCACCTTCGAGGCGGCCCACGCACCGCGGTTGATGGTGGCCCGAATCGGATCGGGAACCGGGCGCATCGCCAGTACCTCGGCGGGGATCGACTGTGGGAGCGACTGCCGGGAAGACTACACATCGGCAACCGTGGTGACACTCACCGCACAGGCCGACGCCGGTTCAACCTTCAGTGGCTGGCTCGGAGCCTGTAGCGGAACCGGCACCTGTTCGGTCACCGTCGATCGCGCCCGGGCCGTGACGGCCACGTTCAACCGCGATGTCTTTGCCCTGATGGTCAACACAAGCGGCCCCGGTCAGGGGCGGATCACCAGCACCCCGGCGGGGGTGGATTGCGGGACCGATTGCGGCCAGATCTACCCATCGGACACGGTAGTCACCCTGACGGCGGCGGCCGAAAGTGGTTCGACCTTCGCCGGTTGGAGCGGGGCCTGTAGCGGGCAAGGCGCTTGTCAGGTCACCATCAACGCTGAACAGCGGGTGTCGGTAATCTTTAACCAATAACGACTGAGGATCAGGGAACCATCATGGGCGATAGATTGATCAAGATAAACCAGCACTTGACAGTACTGGCGCTGATTGGCGGGTTGGTGGGGTGCGCTACCGGCGACCGTTCCGGAACGGCAGCGCCCGGCACATTGGCGGTGGGCGCGAAAATTACTCTCGATGAGCAGAGCCGTGGTTTGGGCGATGTCACCTGCGACTTTTACAAAGCTGGCGATGATCAGGGTCTCGAACAGTTTGAAATTCGCTGCGCCGGTTGGGAACGCCCCACCGGCCTGATTTGGCGCGGTGATCGTCTGTCGTCCACTGCGGACTGGGAAAAAACGTTCCTTGAAACCGGCGACCTGGTGAAAACCGTCCAGGAAGACGCGCAATGCGCCGCTCCGGAACCGACCCGCATTCTAGACGATCAGCCGGCCTGGCTGCGGCGCTGCGCCAGCCTGAACGGCGGCTTTCCCTATTTGTTGCTGGCTTCCGGTGTGGGCAACCGGGTCTTTGTCCTGTGGGGGCCCGCGCATCTGGCACCTCTGTATGAAGGATTCATTCTGTCCTCGTTGCAGGGGACTGAACAGGAGCAGCAACCGGGCAGCCGGTCGCAACTGATCGCCCTAGCTGAACAGTCGATCGCTTCCGATGGTCGCCAAATCGGCCTGGAAGATATCGGACAATTTACGGCTCTGGATGAACTAGGTGGACTCTATAACTCGGCCAAGAACCACCGGCGTGCGCTCGACATCGCCCAGCGCACCCTGGAAATCCATGAACGGATCAAAGGGGTCAACGATCCGGGCGGCGGTTACCTGGTGAGCCGGATTGGCCGTGAATTCAGCCGCCTGCAACCCGGTGCGGCCGAATCGATGTTCCAGCGTGCCGAAGCGATGGTGAAGGCCTCGCCGGATGCAGCGGACTGGCCGGAATTGCTGGTGTATCGCGCCTGGCATGAACTGACCTGGGGCAATTCCACCCAAGCGGAACAATACGCCCGCCAGTCCTGGGAGGCGATTCAGGAGGCGTCAGGCCGAGCGCCGAACCGCGTGGCGCATTCGCTGATTGGCCTGGGTGATGTCTATGTCGCGCTGAACCGCCTGGAGGAAGCGGACGCAGCGTATATCCAGGCGCTGAAAATCTTTGAGACGGTGCGGGGTGGGGATTACCACTGGGTCGGTGAAAGTCAGCAACGGCTGGCAGAAGTGGATCGTCGGCGTCGATCCTTCGACACCGCCCGCGTCCATATCCAAGCCGCGATCGAGGTGAAACGCGGACTGTTTGGCGATGGTCGGGCGCTGGCTGAAGCGATGATGATTCAGGCCAATATCGAGCGCGATGCAGGTCAGTCCCAGCGCGCCCTGGAACTCTGGCGTGAAACACGTGAGATGTTGCTCAATGACCGAGCCACACTGGCAGAATTACAGGCGTCCGATCTGGAAGGCTATCTGGAACTGCTGTTCCAGCAGGCGGGAGCAGCGGGCAATTCGGTCTTGCTGGATGAGGCGTTCACCGTGGCGCAACTCGGTCAAAGCCCGGCAGTGGGACGGGCGGTCACGCAGGCTGCCGCCCGTTTGGCCGAAAGTGATCCGGCCGTCCGGGATGCCGCCCGAGCCTTGCAGGATACGCTAAAAGCCCGTCAGGACGCCCAGTACGAATTGGGGATTGAGCAAAGCAAACCGGCGAACGTGCGTAACGCCGACCGCGAAGAGGCCCTGAAAGTCAAACTGCGCGCGGCGGCGGAAAATTACCAGCGCCAGGAACAACAGTTACAGGTCCAGTTTCCGCGTTACGGCCAACTGGTGACGCCGAACCCACTGAACGCTGCGGAAACAGCTAAACTGCTGCGGCGGGATGAGGCGCTGGTGCGGGTGTTGCCCGGCGAGCGGGAAACCTGGGTGTTTCTGATCAAGGCAGATGGAACCCTGCGTGGCGTGGCGGCGAAGCGATCGGCTCGTGAATTGGCGACGCAGGTTGAACAATTACGCGCTGGGGTAGACGCCAGCGGCGGTACAGTCCCGGATTTTGACCTGACGTTGGCCCATGATCTATACCAGCATCTGCTGGGGCCGCTGGATGCTGAGTTGGCCGGCGTGAAACATTTGGTTGTCGTCCCTTCCGGGGTGTTGCTCAGTTTGCCGCCGACGCTGCTGGTTCGGCAGTCGGCAGCACCCCGTGAGTATCGGCAGGCGGCCTGGCTGATCCGCGATATGGCGCTCAGCGTGCTGCCGTCAGTGATTGCGTTGCAGCAGTTCCGGCAGATTGCCGGATCGTCACGGGCGCGCTCGCCGTTTATTGGCTTTGGCGACCCGGTGTTTGCCGATGCACCCAAGGCGAATGCCGAAACGGCTGCTCAGGTATGCGTGGCAGGCGCGGAGTCGCCGGGTCAACTGGCGCCACTGCCAGAAACTGCGGCGGAACTGCGCACGTTGGCCGGTACGCTGGGGGCGCAACCGGGGCAGGATGTGGTGCTGGGTCAGCGGGCGACGGTTTCTACGGTTCAGGCCAGTTCCTTGCAGAACTATCGCATCATTGCGTTTGCCACTCATGCCTTATTGCCTGGCGAACTGGACTGTCTGACGGAACCGGCGTTGGCATTGACGCCGTCCGGTTCGGGGACGGCTACTGATAACGGCCTGCTCCGCGCCAGCGCTATCGCCAACTTGCGGCTGGATGCGGAATGGGTATTGCTGTCGGCGTGTAATACGGCGGGTTCCGGGGGTGACAGTTTGCGTGGCGAGGGTCTGTCCGGGTTGGCGACGGCGTTTTTCTATGCCGGCACGCGCGCCTTGCTGGCATCGCATTGGTATGTCTTTTCCAAGCCGACGGTGTTGCTGACCACGCGCACGTTTGAGACTTTCCGTAACTCTCCAGGGGTAGGACGGGCTGAGGCGTTGCGCCGGGCTCAACTGGCGCTACTGAACGATGCCACTACAGCGCATCCGGTGTTTTGGGCGGCGTTTACCTTGATTGGCGAAAACACGCCTCTGTAATCTCGACAAGGGCTGATGGGTATTTGGGGATGATGAGTGATGAAAATTCGACAACATGATGGTCAGGCATTTTGGATCGGTGCAGTCATGCTGCTGTGGGTCGGCCTTGGATGGCTGTTCCCGCCGGATGTGGCGCAGGCGCAGAGTTTGAGTCCAGTGAGTATTGATTTTGGAACGGTCGATGTTGGGGCGACCAGTTCGCCCCAAAGTGTCGTGCTGCAAAACGGCGCGGATGAACTGACCGCGGTGTCGGTAGCCGCGAGCAGTGGTTTTTCCGCAACCAGCAGTTGCAGTCTACCGCTGGCTCCCGGGGCGTCCTGCCCAATTAATGTCCGTTTTTCGCCCGCAGCGATCGGGATACAAACTGGAACGCTGACGGTTCAGGTCGCTTGGACTTGCGCGGGACAGACCTGCTCGGAGGCGCTGACCGTGAGCCTGAGCGGAACCGGATATACGGTGATTGCGGCGGTCGATGACGCTGCTGTGACCACTGCCGGGACTCCGGTGACGATTCCAGTACTGGCCAATGATCAGGGCTCCGGGCTGTCCATTAGCCGGGTGAGTCCTCCAGCCGAGGGGTCGGCGTCGATCAGTGGTAGCGCCATCGTTTATACACCAGCGCCCGGATTTGCTGGCGTTGATAGCTTTAGTTACACCATCACCGATGGCGTCGGTAGCAGCTCGGCGGCGGTCACGGTCATGGTTGAATCACCGCTGCCGCC
The DNA here is from genome assembly GCA_020047885.1 of Gammaproteobacteria bacterium. Next base: position 5,698 of record JAIFNF010000049.1, read on the forward strand.
GGTGGCGGCCGATGATGCGGCATCGACCAGCGCCGGCGTCCCGGTGGGGATTAATGTGTTGGTCAATGATCGTGGAACAGACATCAAACTGATCAGTGTTGATCAGCCAGCCCAGGGTAGCACGGTAATCAGTGGGGACACGGTGGTCTATACCCCGGCCGCTGATTTTTCGGGAACCGATGTCTTCAGTTACACCATCACCGATGCTTTCAATCGCGTAGCCACTGCGATTGTTACGGTGACCGTGATACCGCCGGAGTTGAAGGCGGTGAATGACGCGGCAACCACGGAAGCCGGTCGGGCGGTCACTGTCAATGTGCTGGCCAATGACGTGGGTACGGATCTGGTATTAACTGAAGTGGAAACGCCGGGAC
>JAIFNF010000068.1 GCA_020047885.1 Gammaproteobacteria bacterium
TCGCGATAGCCGACGTAGCCAGTATAGCTGAAAAGAAGGCGAACTGCGTTCGCCGCGCTATCCATCCCCGCCCTGAAGGGCGAGGCTTTTCGCACAATTCTGGTAAAAATGCCTGAAGTAATTGTGGGTAGACCGAAAAATGGCCGACGTTGAATTTGAAATCATCGACAAAATCTATCCGGGCGGAACGCAAGCCGTTTTCGCGTTCAGCCTGACCATCGCTGACGGGGAAGCGCTGGCGCTGGTTGGACCCTCCGGCTGTGGCAAATCCACCCTGCTGCGCCTGCTGGCCGGGTTGGAAACACCGACGAATGGCGTGCTGCGCATCGGCGGCGAGGTGGTCAACGCTCAGTCCCCGCAACAGCGCAACGTCGCGATGGTCTTCCAGGACTACGCCCTCTACCCACACATGACGGTTCGGCAGAATCTGGAATTCCCCCTGAAAATGCGCCGGTTGCCCCGCTCGGACATCGAGAAGCAAATCCAATGGGCGGCGGAATTGCTCAGTCTCAGCGAGTTGCTGAACCGCCTACCCCGGCAACTGTCCGGCGGCCAGCGCCAGCGAGTTGCGATGGGTCGGGCGCTGGTGCGGCAACCCACCGTCTTCCTGATGGACGAACCGCTGTCCAATCTGGATGCCCGGTTGCGGGTGCAAATCCGTGCGGAATTGAGTGACTTACTGGATCGCCTCGGCGCGACCACGGTCTACGTCACCCACGATCAATCGGAAGCCATGACCCTGGGCGACCGGGTGGCGGTGGTCGATCATGGCCGCTTGCAACAGGTCGCGCCGCCCCAGGAACTGTACGAGCAGCCGGCCAATATCTTTGTCGCCGGCTTTATTGGCAACCCGCCGATGAACCTGTTGCCCGCAAAAATCACCCCGTTCAGCGAAACCCGGTTACGGCTGTGCCTGGGCGAGCAAAGCCTGCCACTGCCGCCCTCCATCGCTGAACGCTGGCGACCCTGGCTGGACGCGCCGCTGACCGCCGGCATCCGCCCCGAACATCTCGCCCTGACCGGTCAGGACAGCGGCCTGCAAGCCGTCGTGCATGATGCGGAATATCTCGGCCACGAAACGCTGCTCTACCTGCGGCTCGACGGTAGCCCCCTGACGGCACCGATCCTGGCCGCGCGACTGTCCGGCATCCGCATTTTCCACAAGGGCGAAGCCGTCCGCGTGGCGCTGAATGCGAACTATCTGCACCTGTTCGACACGGCGGGTCTAGCCCTGGATCATGGTATTACTGGCAATGGAACCCGCTGATGAACTCTTTCAATGCTTCCGGAGCTTCTGCCATGCCCACTGAATCCCGCTTCCCCGCTGACTTCCTCTGGGGTGCCGCGACTTCCGCCTATCAAATTGAAGGCTCGCCGCTGGCGGAGGGTGCCAGCCCCAGCATCTGGCATGAATTCGCCCATACCCCCGGACGCACCCGTAACGGTGATACCGGCGATGTCGCCTGCGATCATTACCGGCGCTACCGGGAAGATGTCGCGCTGATGGGCGAACTGGGCTTGAACGCCTACCGCTTCAGCGTTTCATGGAGTCGGGTGCTGCCGGAAGGGCGGGGGCGGGTCAATCCACCTGGATTGGGATTCTACGAACGGCTGGTTGATGCGCTGCTGGAACAGGGCATTCAACCCATGCTCACCCTGTATCACTGGGATTTACCCGCCGCGCTGGATCGGCTCGGTGGCTGGCTGAATCCCGATAGCGCCCACTGGTTCGCCGACTACGCACAGATTCTGTTCCGGGCGCTGGATGATCGGGTAAAACTCTGGGTCACGCTGAATGAACCGTGGGTGGTGGTGGATGGCGGCTATCTGCACGGCGTTCTGGCGCCCGGCCAGCGCAATGTCTTCGCCGCACCGTGGGCGTCCCACCATCTGTTACGCGCCCATGCTGCCGCCGTGCAAGCCTATCGTGCGGAAGGCCATCATCAGATTGGTCTGGTGGTGAATCTCGAACCGAAATACCCGGCCACCGCATCGGCGGAAGATCTCGCCGCCACCATGCGCGCCGACGCCTACTGGAATCGCCATTATCTCGATCCGGTTTGCCTGGGCGCGTACCCCCCGGAACTGGCCGAAATATTCGGCGCGGCCTGGCCGAACTTTCCGGATGCCGATCTTGATTTCATCCGCCAGCCGATCGATTTCCTGGGCGTCAACTACTACAGCCGCCAGGTCGTGCGCAACGATCCCAACGACTGGCCGATGCAAGCCGCCCGGGTTCCGCAACCGCACCAGACCTATACCAGCCTAGACTGGGAAGTGTACCCACCGGGTCTGACCGATATTCTGGAATGGGTGTCCCGCCGCTACGGGCCATTGCCGCTGTACATCACCGAAAATGGCGCAGCATTTTACGATCCGCCGCAGACCGAAGGGCTGGTCGACGATCCCCTCCGGCAGCGTTACCTGCGCGATCACCTGCGGGCGGCGCTGGATGCCCGGCAGCGCGGTGTCGACCTGCGCGGCTACTTCGCCTGGTCACTGTTTGATAACTTTGAATGGGCGCACGGTTACACGCCGCGTTTTGGCCTGACCCACGTTGACTATGCGACGCAACAACGGACGCTCAAGGCCAGTGGCCGGTTCTACGCCGAACTGATTCGCCGACAGGGCGCTGTGTTGCTGGAAACCGACGATGTAACCTGAATGATTGAAAATCCACCGATACCGGCTGATAATAGCTACGGATTTTTCATGGAGCAGATTGAGCATGGCCAAAGACATTAGCGCATTATTCAATCAGGCGGTGGACCGGTTCCGCGAAGAAAAGGATCAGCAACAAACCGGCCAGGAACGGGTACTGACCGCCCTGGAACGGGATTTTGAGCGGGTCAAGGACGAGGTCTGCAAAATCAAACCGCAGATTGAAGCGCATCCACGGGTTAACTATTTCTGGGTTTTCAACGATAAGATTCAGATCGATTTCCGCACCGGCCGCAACCGGCCCACCATCCAATTGACCATTCAGCTTTATCATCCCGGTAATAACCGCTACAAAAAAGGTATTTTCGGTTATCAGGCTGACGGTTACGAAACCCTGTTGGCCACCGTGGACGAAGCGGTCGAGTTCATAGCCATCCAGTGTGGCAAGCTGTTAGCCTGAGCGACGGTATACTTGGCACTGCCGTAAACTGAACATTGTGATCCGCAGATGAACGCAGATCAAAACCAGCGAAGACGCTGGGCGATCCTGGCGTCTTGGCGGTTCAAAAGGTCAAGTTATGACAGTGGGCAGCATATCAGCGGTCAGCCGGGCGGTGAACCGGCCAGTAACCGCCCGCCTTGAATCAGGAACAGCAGGGCGTAAATCAGTAGTAATCCACCCAAGCCACGCATGATGAACCGGTAACCGCGACTGCGCAGCGCCCGCCGACTCCGGCTCAGACCCAGCGCCAGCAGCACTTTCGATCCCACCAGCACGACGTAGAACGCGGCGATAAACCCGGTCGCCGCCGGCCAACCCGCTTGCCAGGCCGCCAGCACGGTCGGCGCACCGACGCTCAGCCAGAACAGATAGGGGCTGGGATTGAGGAAGTTGGTGATGACTCCGCGCTGCCAGGATCCCGCCGATTCGACAGGCGCTAAATCCGCGCCCTGAAAGCGCAGACCTTCCAGCGCCAGCCAGCCCAGATACAGCCCCCCACTGAGATGCAGCAACGCCAGCGGTATCTGTTGATCCGCCAGCGGTCGCAACAACAGCAGCGTCGCCAGAATGATCGGCGCATCAGTCAACAGGGGGGCCAGCGCGATTCGTACCCCGGCCGCTGCGCCATGGCGCAAGGTCTCACTGGCCACCAGGGTCAACAACGGCCCCGGCGCCAATCCGCCGCTGAGTCCGAGTAGCAGTCCGGCGGATAGGTAGGTCAGGATTAGCATGACGATTCCATGATTGTATAAAGCTCTTCGAGGATTCTTGTGGAGCTGACCCAAATTATTGAAGAGCCAAAAAATTTTCGCAGCAGCCTATGCGGCTTCGCGTTCTTCCTGAACCTGAATCTCCACAGGGGGTTCGATCACAGCTACGCCTTGCGCAGCAGCCAGGCACCGGCGTTCGTATTCCTTGAACTCCTCTTCCAGTGCGTCGTAGGCGGCTTGATATTCGGGGTCTGTGCGCCATTCAGCGAAGACCTCCTCGACGGGAATGAATTTACGCATTATTCCACCTCTTTAGCCCGCTCAAGAGCCAACTCAATCTCATGGCGCGGGGTCTTTTTCGTTTTTTTGGTAAAAGCTCTGACCACCACGACCCGATACCCGGTAGCCGTCACATACAAGGCGCGGGCAATACCGTCCTGTCCCTGCATCCGCATTTCCCAGAGCTTTCCCTCAAGATGTTTGACGTAGGGTTCCCGAACTTTATCCAGTCCAATTGCCTTGATGATTGAAGTAATACGCTGGAACCGTGCACGAATATCTTGCGGCAGAGCCAATATCTGAGCCTGTACTGTCTCATTGAGAAATTCCACCGTCCAAGGCATAACGTCTTCTCGTTGTTTTATCCGGTGTCTGAATGGAAACCCCAGATGACACTATGCGCCAGCCCGTCCCTGACTCATGGTCGTACCCAGCACTGCCCGCAATTCCAGGTAACTGTCCAAGCGCCGCCGCGCCACTTCGCCCCGGTTTACCGCCTCCTGCAAGGCGCATTCAGGTTCTGCATCATGGCGGCAATCGGAAAACCGGCAGCGCCCGAGATGTGGAGCCAGTTCGGGAAATCCGCGTTCCAGATCGCCCGGACGGATGTCCCCCAACTCGAAACTGCGCACCCCCGGCGAGTCGATCAAGTCCCCACCATCCGGGAGGTGATAGAGCGTACTGGCGCTGGTGGTATGTGCGCCGAGGCCGGTCGCGGCGGACACCGCCTGAATGCGGATATCCCGATCTGGCAACAGCGCTTTGATCAGCGACGACTTCCCCACACCCGACTGCCCGACCAGCAGGCTGGTTCGCCCGCGCAGCCAGTCCCGTAACTCGTCCAGCCCATGCGCCGTATGGCTGCTGGCCAGCAACACCGGATAACCAATCCGGCGATAAGGCTCCAGCCGCTCCAGCAACGCCGTCCGCGCCGGCAGCTCCAGCAAATCCACCTTGTTGAGCACCAGCAGCGCCTGGACGCCAATACTGATCAGGGCCGTCAGGTAGCGGTCGATGAGCGGTTCACTGAATTCCGGGATCGTCGCGAACACCACCGCGACCGCATCGAGATTAGCCGCGACCATACGCAATTCACCGCGATAACCGGGCCGCGTGAGCAGCGAGCGCCGTTCCGCCACCGCCGTCACCACCCCATCCCCGGCGCTGGACGCCTGCCAGATCACTCGGTCGCCACAGGCCAGTTTGCCCAAATTCTGCCGCACGGTGCAGCGCTGTAAAACGCCCTGCTGATCTTCAACGATCAGCGCCGCGCCATAGTGGGTAATCACCAGGCCGGTTTGTTCGGAACTGAGGGTCACGTCACCCGCGCCCGGTTCCGCGTGATCGACCCGTTGCCGGCGGTGATCCTGCGAGGTTTGAATCCGCGCCTGCTGGCGCTGGGTCAGTCGCCGACCGGCCATAGCCACTCCGTGCGTCGACCGGGCGCAACGTGCCCAATCAGGGTAAACTGACGGCCTTCTTCATCCTTGACGCTGATTTTGCACACGCTATGTCTCCTGATAATTTGATCTGGATCGATTTGGAAATGACCGGCCTGGAGCCGCAGACCGATCGCATTATTGAAATCGCCACGATAGTGACGGACAGCCAGTTGAACCTGCTCGCCGAAGGGCCGATGCTGGCCATTCACCAACCCGATGACGTTCTGGCGGCGATGGATGACTGGAATCGCAAGCAGCATGGCGAATCCGGATTGGTGGCGCGGGTTCGTGCGAGTCACTTCGACGAACGGATGGCTGAACAGCAGACCCTGGAATTTCTGCGCCAGTATGTTCCGCCCGGCCAATCACCCATGTGCGGCAACAGCATTTGCCAGGATCGGCGGTTTATGGCGCGGTGTATGCCAGAACTCGAAGCGTTTTTCCATTACCGCAATCTGGATG
>JAIFNF010000214.1 GCA_020047885.1 Gammaproteobacteria bacterium
ATGGGCTGTAGATGTTGAAAGGCAGCTCAGGAACTTCAGGCGACACCGGTACCGGGCTGGCAGGCCCACCATCGGAGTTGCTTAGGTCGGATTCGCGGCAACCGGGCAGTTTTCCGGTTCCTCTCAGGGAAGATCGAGCGCCGATTCAGGGATCCGGATCCATCGAGCACTATCAGTTCGTGCTGATTAACGACGGAGGTCTTTATGGAATTCACGGAATGCCTGAAGGACGGGCTCACTCTGACCCTTAAGTCAGGCTTGCTCTGCGCGGTCATGCTGATGCCCGCGACAGCACTGGCTCAATCGCCGGAGGTCGTCCATAGCGACGAACCTGCGCCAGTGGCCATGGCCGTGGAAGCGGAAGACACCGCCGCCAGCCCCTTTGTTGCCGATACCACGGTTGCCAAGTCCGCTGATCAACGGAAAATCACCCGGTTATCTGGACATATTCAAAGCAAGTATCGGGTTTCCGAAGCCAAGGCCCGACACATTGTGCAGGAGGCCATTGAGAATGCGGAGCGCCACCGTTTGGACCCGGAACTGATTCTGGCGTTGATCGCCGTTGAGTCCACGTTTAAGGAGCGAGCCGTGAGCCGGGTCGGCGCTCGCGGCCTCATGCAGGTCATGGCCGGCGCTCATGCGGGTAAGATCAGGGAAATCGGCGGCTCTCACCAGTTGTTTGATCCGACCAAGAATATCCATGTTGGCTCACGGATCCTGGTCAAGTACCTGAATGCTCATTCCGGCAATCTGCGCCGGGCGTTGCTGAGTTATAACGGCAGCCTGGGCACCCGGTCCAAATTCCCGGATCGAGTCATGCGGATTTACCGCGACCTGCAACGGGTCACGGTCGAGGGCTGATCCAATCCCTGTCGCGGCCAGTGTCGATTCCGGTATTCCATATATAATGAGTCGAATCTCTGGCCGCGATCCGACTCCATGCCGCATTCCACACCTGATCTTGCTGTTCTGACAAATCTGCTAAATTCCAGCCGACCCTTACCGCCGGTCGACAACTGGAATCCACCCCTGCTGGGCGATATGAACCTGCGTATCGCCCGCGATGGCGTCTGGTGCCATGAAGGGACGCCGATCCAGCGCGAAACCCTGGTTCAATTGTTTGCCTCCATCCTGCGCCGCGATGACGACGGTCATTATTACTTGGTCACGCCGGTTGAAAAATGGCGCATCCAGGTCGATGACGCGCCCTTCCTGGCCATCCGGGTTGACGCTACCGGGACTGGTGTTGCGCAATGTCTGACGTTCACCACCAACGTCGGTGATGTCGTGATCGCCGATCCCGACCATCCACTGATCGTTGAATATCGTACCGTTGGCGGCGAACCTGCGCCCTACATTCACGTGCGCGGGCGATTACGCGCATTGCTCAGCCGGGCGGTTTTCCTGGAACTGGCGGAACGGGGCGAGGAACGACTGACCGCCGACGGCCTGGACTATGGGGTGTGGAGTCAGGGGCAATTTTTCTGCCTCGGTCGCCTGGATGAAACGGCCTGACGCCCATGCGCTCACTCCTGCTGACGCTGTTGCGCACGATAGTCCTGTTGCCGTCTTACGCGCTGGTGCTCCTAGTGCGTCTCCTCAAATGGCTCATCGCGCCTCCTCTACTATTGTTGCAAATCGTGATCGGTGTGCCGTTGACGCTAACGCGGGCCCGGCAACCCATCCGTCCACGCTTTATCCCGCTGGCTGAGGCGGAACTCCCGGATGTGGCCTGGATTGCCCTGACCGACGCTACCGAGGCGCTGGCCGCTGATGGGTTCGTCCCACAGGGCGACTTCCGCTGCGATGAATTGGTTCAGAACGCTACGCTATGGCTGCGGTTATTGGCGGAACCGGATGGAGAGATCATCGCCCTTATTGGCCATATCGAATTCTCCGGTCAGCGACCGTCCCAACAGTTCACCAAATTTTCCACTGAATTCAGCGATGGCCGGGTGCTGGATATCAGCAATTTCAGTTTGCCCTACAGCTTGCCCGCGCCTCCCTGGCTGGCTCGTTTGCAGCTCAAGGATGTCTGGGATCCGCGAGCATTATCCGTATTGCATCGCGAGTTGGTGGTATCCCTGACACAGGGCGGCGATGCGACCGGTATTGAACGCGCCGATCGCGATCCGGCCCGGGGGCTGGCCGAGAGTTACGCCCGCGAAATTCAGGCGCTGATTGAACAGGGCTGGTTGCGGATTGAAGAGAATCAGGTGCGGATGACCCGGCGCGGGGCGCTAACCGGCGTTTGGCGGCAGGCCTGGCCGTTGGCGAGCCTGTATCTGCGGGCGGCAGATCGCTATTCCCGCCGTTTATTGGCCGAACATGATATCGATGTTGACGAGATGACCGGCAGCGCCCTGTCCATCGTGGTCTACTGCGAGCCGTTGCCGACGGACGCCAGCGCAATCACCACAGTTTGGGCGGGCTATGAATACGTTCGGCCCCTGGCCCAGCGCACTGATCCGGAGGCGGTGTTGGAAGCGGTTGTCGTGGAATTGGCCCATGACGAGGCGGGCCACACCGTGTTCTGTGAATTCCGCTATGCTTTCCGCAGTTGTCGCTGTCAGCCTGAGCGGCGCATCCGTCGCCTGTGCGGTTTCGACATTTTGCTGGACCCGGTGGACGGTGAACTGGCCGTGACCGCGATGGATCGGGAATTTGATCAGGCGGACGATGAGGGGGAATGGCGCGAGATGATCGCCGTTTCACCGCTGCAACCGTTGCGGCCCGGTCCCTGGTTGCGCGATCTCGATACGGTATTGCCTGCTGCCTTGCAGGCGCTGAAGGCGTATCCGGAAGCGGGACTGATCGAACCGGATTCCGCATCGCTGTATAGTGACGAAGAGGGCGTCCCACGCTGGCAGGTCGTCGCCTGGACGGAAGACGATACACCGCTGCATATCGAACTGGACGCACGGGTTTGATGTGTTCAGGGTACTGGTCATCTTATAGAGGAGAGAAGTCATGCTCGAAGGTTTTTCAGCATTTGTCATTGGCGTAGTGATTCTGGCGATTATCCTGGTCTTCCTCGGCGTGAAGTCCATCCCGCAGGGTATGGAGTACACCGTGGAACGCTTTGGCCGCTATACCGAGACCATGCGCCCCGGCCTGAATTTGATCATTCCGGTGATTGACCGCATCGGTCATAAAATTAATATGATGGAGACGGTGCTGGATGTTCCCTCGCAGGAAATCATTACCAAGGATAACGCCATGGTCCAGGTGGACGGGGTGGTGTTTTATCAAGTGCTGGACGCCGCCAAGGCCGCTTATGAAGTGAATAATCTGGAATTTGCGGTGCTCAATCTCACCATGACCAATATTCGCACGGTCATGGGTTCGCTGGACCTGGACGAGTTACTGTCCAAGCGCGATGAAATCAATGCCCGCTTACTTAACGTGGTCGATGAAGCGACGACGCCCTGGGGTCTTAAAGTGACCCGCATTGAAATCAAGGATATCGCCCCGCCAAAAGATCTGGTGGAATCCATGGGCCGGCAGATGAAGGCTGAACGCGACAAGCGGGCGGCGATTCTCACGGCTGAGGGCGCGCGGCAGGCGGCGATTCTGGAAGCGGAAGGACTGAAACAGGCGGCGATTCTGGAAGCCGAGGGTCGCAAGGAATCGGCGTTCCGCGACGCCGAAGCGCGCGAACGACTGGCGCAGGCCGAGGCTCGGGCGACCTTGATGCTCTCGGAAGCCATCGGCAAGGGCGAGATTCAGGCAGTCAACTATTTCATCGCCCAGAAGTATGTTGAGGCAATTGCTAAACTGGCTTCGGCACCGAATCAGAAGGTGCTGCTGATGCCACTGGATACGTCGGGGCTGGTGGGCACGCTGGCCGGCGTGGCTCAACTGGCGCAAGAAGCGCTGAGTAAGGATGGTCGTACATGAATGACGGGTGGCTGGAGCCGGTTTACTGGAACTGGTGGCTGTTGGGCGTCGTATTAATGGCCGTTGAAGCCCTGGTTCCCGGTTTCTTTTTCCTGTGGATGGGCGTTGCGGCGTTGCTGGTCGGATTCGTACTGGTGGCCTTGCCGGAACTGGCCTGGACCTGGCAGGTGCTGCTGTTCGCAATTCTATCGGTGAGTTCCATCGTGGTCTGGCGGTGGCGACTGCGCGGGCACCCGACGCATACCGACGATCCCTTGCTCAATCGCCGCGGCCATCAATACATTGGCCGGGTGTTCACCCTGGATGCACCGGTGGTCAATGGGCACGGCAAGATCCGGGTCGATGACAGCACCTGGAAAGTGTTGGTGGATCAGGATTGTCCGGCGGGCGTTCGATTGCGGATTGTCGACGTGGATGGGGTGATGCTGAAAGGGGAGGTAGAAAAATAAGGCACCAGGGTTTCAGGCAGGTTGCCTGGTCTGATGCCTCAATGCCGGTCTTCTGACCTCTTCAGACTTCCCGATGAATAGCGAACGGTGAAAACGCCTGACAGACCGGCATCACTTCCACCCGATTGATATTGACGTGTGCCGGGCGCGTCGCTGCCCAGTACACCACATCGGCAATATCCGCCGCCGCCAGGGGCTGGGCACCATCGTAAATTCGTCCGGCCTTGCTGTCGTCGCCTTTGAAGCGCACCAGTGAGAACTCGGTTTCCGCCATCCCCGGTTCCACATTAGTCACCCGGACTTTCGTCCCGAGCAGATCGGTGCGCAGGTTGAGCGAGAATTGTTTGACGAAGGCTTTGGTGCCGCCGTAGACATTGCCGCCCGGATAGGGATAGTTACCGGCGACGGAGCCGATATTGACGATGTGGCCGCGATTGCGCTCGACCATGCCCGGCAGGACCGCCCGAGTGCAGTACAGCAGACCCTTGATATTGGTGTCCACCATGTCCTCCCAGTCCTGCATATCACAGCGCTGGGCCGGTTCCAGACCCAGCGCCAGCCCGGCGTTATTCACCAGCAGGTCAATCGCCGCAAATTCCGCAGGCAAGGCGGCAATAGCGGCTTTCACGGCGGCTTCATCCCGGACATCCAGGGGAAAGGCATGAACCGGTGTCATCGCCGCCAGTTCAATGCGCAACTCGTCCAGACGTTCCTGGCGGCGGCCACAGAGCAGCAACTGCCAGCCTTCAGCGGCGAAGCGGCGGGCGCAGGCCGCGCCAAATCCAGAAGTGGCGCCAGTAATCAAAGCAATCTGAGACATCGGATAACCCTCTGCTGAAATGGAAATGGCGCTAAAAATACAACCATAAAATCATGCTCAGCGACACACAACCGACCACGCCATTGAGCGGCAACCCGATCCGCAGATAATCGCTGAACCGATAACCGCCCGGCCCGTACACCATCAAATTCGTCTGATAGCCAATCGGGGTCGAAAATTCTGCGGAGGCCGCCATCATGATGGCAATGGCAAACGGCACCAGGCTGGTGTTCAAGCTCGCAGTCACCGCTTGGGCAATGGGAAACATCAGTAGCGCCGCCGCATTGTTATTGATGACCGCGGTAAACAGCACGGTTGCCAGGTAAATCATCACCAGGTTCAGCGTGGGCGAATCGCCAGCCAGTTTGACAATGCCCATGGCCACCGCCAGTGCTAACCCGGTGCTTTGTAACGCCGCGCCAATGCCAAAACCTGCCGCAATGACCAGTAACACCGACCAGTCCACGCTTTGCCGGGCACCCGCCACACTGACGCAGCGGGTGAGCACCATCAAGGCGGCTGCGCCCAGCGCGGCATCGAACATATCGAGGACGTTAAATCCGGCCAACAGCACCATCGTGACCAGAATACCGAGCGCCAGCAACGCCCGTTCGTGACGGGGCGGCGTCGAATCCGGCACAGCACTGACCAGAAAGAAATCCCGGTTATTGCGATGCCCTTCCAGAAAACCGACGCCCGCTTCCACCAGCAGAATATCGCCGGGTCGCAGCACGATGTCGCCAATCTTGCCCGGCAACCGCTCGCCATTCCGCGCCACCGCAATGACGACCGCCTTGTAGCGATTGCGAAAGCGGCCATCGCGGATGTTGCGACCGACCAGCGGGCAGGTATTCGAGACCACTGCTTCGACCAGCAACCGGTCACTACGCCGCTCGGCCAGCTTGAACACCTGATTGGAAGCTGCCGTCAGGCCGCGAAAGCGTTGCAAATCGACGACCGAATCGACGCCGCCGACAAACACCAGCCGGTCGCCGCCTTGCAGAATTTCCTGGGGCGACACCGCCGGTAAGATGATGCCGCTGCGGTCAATTTCCATCAGGTAGCAATCGGGCAAATGGCGTAACCCGGCGGATTCAATGGTTTTGCCCACCAGCGGGCCGTTGAGATCGACCAGCATTTCCATGGTGTAACGCCGCGGATCATCATTGGGCGACATGGCGGGTCGTCGATCTGGCAACAGCCAGCGACTGGTCAGAATGACGAAGAGCACCCCAGCCACCGCCATCGGCAAGCCAATCGGCATAATCTCGAACATGCCCAGATTGATATGGGCGCGTTCAATCAACAGGCCATTGACGACCAGATTCGTGCTGGTGCCAATCAGGGTGCAGGTACCGCCGAGAATGGCGGCATAGCTGAGCGGCAGCATCAGCTTGGACACCGGCAGTTGATACTTGCGCGCCCACTCGCCGACGCCGGGGATCATCATCGCCACTAACGGCGTGTTATTGAGAAAGGCACTCAATGCCGTGACGGGCAGCATCAGCCGCAACTGCGCCCGAGCGACCGACGTTGTCCGCCCTAGCATCTGTTGCGCCAGCCATTGACCGCCCCCCGTTTCACGCAACCCGGCCACGATCACATACAGCGCCCCAACGGTGATGACGCCCTGGTTGGCCAAACCCTGGAACGCCTTGCTGGCGGGGACAATCCCCACCAGCACCAGTAAGATCAGCCCGCCGAGGAACAGCATGTCGGCGGCGATCCGCGTCATCGCCAGCAAGCCCATCATCCCGATAATCAGAATGCCGGTAAACCACGCCTCCCACCCCATGATCATGGTTGTCCCCGATTCAAGCACCGCGCAGGACTCGCCGTTCGCGTAGATAACCGAGGATCCGCTCCAGACTCACCTCGACCGAATCCCGTTCGGTATCCAGCGTCAATTCCGGCCGCTCCGGCGCTTCGTAGGGGGAATCAATACCGGTAAAATCGCGGATGACCCCGGCGCGAGCCTTGGCGTACAGTCCCTTGGGATCGCGGCGCTCACAGGCTTCCAGCGAGGCTTGGATATGCACTTCAACGAAATCCCCTTCGGGAACCAGCGCTCGTACCAAGGCCCGGTCGGCGCGGAACGGCGAGATGAACGCGGTAATCACGATCAATCCGGCGTCAGCGAACAGCGCCGCCACTTCGCCAATCCGGCGAATGTTTTCAATGCGCTCATCCTTGGAAAAGCCCAGATCGCGGTTCAGGCCATGGCGGACATTGTCGCCATCCAGCAGGTAGCTGTGATAGCCCAGTTGCATCAACCGCTGTTCCAGGCCATTGGCCAGCGTGGATTTGCCCGAACCGGACAGGCCGGTCAGCCAGATCACGCAGGGGCGTTGTGCCTTCTGATTGGCGCGTTCCGCTTTGGTGACCCGGTGCTCATGCCAGACCACGTTCCGCGATTTGTCCACCAGTTGCCGAATGACCGGACGGACGATCATCCCCGCGCCCACCGTGGCGTTGCTGACCCGATCCATGATGATAAAGCCACCAGTGCCGGGAATTTCCTCATAGGCGTCGAACGGCACTGGCTGATTCAGGTTGAAGCGGCAATAACCGATTTCATTCAGCCCCAGTTCTTCGGCGCGTTGATGTTCCAGCGTATTCACATCCACCCGGTAATGCAGGGTTTCCGGCGTCGCGGGCAACACGCGAGTTCCCAGTTTGAGATCGTACTGCCGACCGGGCAACAGCGGGGCATCGGCCATCCACACCACTCGGGCGTCAAACGCCTCAGCAACCGGCGGCAGGCTGTCCGGATGCACCAGCAGATCGCCCCGGCTGACGTCGATTTCATCATCCAGCGTCAGGGTAACAGCCTGACCGGTGAAGGCTTCGGGCAACGTGCCTTCAGCGGTCACGATGGTAGCGACCCGCGACCGCCGCCCGGAGGGTAACGCGACGACTTCATCGCCGGGATGCACGATGCCGGCGGCGACCGTGCCGCAGAAGCCGCGAAAATCCAGATGGGGACGGTTGACGTATTGGACTGGGAAACGGAAATCGTGCGGATTCAGATCCACCTCAATTTCTACCGTTTCCAGCAATTCCAGCACGTTGGGTCCCTGATACCAGGGCATGGCGGTAGACGCTTGCACGATGTTATCGCCACGCAGTGCCGATACTGGCACACAGCGCACGTCCCGCACGCCCAGCTTGCCCACGAATGCCTGGTAGTCGGTGCTGATGTGGTCGAAGACGGCCTGATCAAAGTTGACCAGATCCATTTTGTTCACCGCCAGCAGCAAATGGCGGATGCCCAGCAGGGAAACGATAAAGCTGTGGCGGCGGGTCTGCACCTGGACGCCTTTGCGGGCATCGACCAGCAGGATGGCTAACTGGGCGGTTGATGCGCCGGTGGCCATATTGCGGGTGTACTGCTCATGGCCGGGGGTGTCGGCAATAATGAACTTGCGTTTCTCGGTGGAGAAATAGCGGTAGGCCACATCAATGGTAATGCCCTGTTCCCGCTCGGCCTGTAAACCGTCCACCAGCAGCGCCAGATCGAGTTCTTCGCCAGTCGTGCCGTATTTCGTGGTATCGCGGCGCACCGCAGCGAGCTGATCCTCATAGATCAACTGCGTGTCGTACAGCAACCGGCCGATCAGCGTGCTCTTGCCATCATCGACGCTGCCGCAGGTGATGAAGCGCAGTAAATCCTTGCGCTCGTGGGTTTCCAGATAAGCCTGGATATCGGATTCGATGAGAGGGGAGGCGTGCGACATATCAAAAATACCCTTGGCGTTTTTTCTCTTCCATCGACCCGGCGGCATCGTGGTCAATCAGCCGCCCCTGGCGTTCGGAATTGCGGGTCAACAGCATTTCCTGAATGATCTCCGGCAGGGTGGTGGCGTGCGAGCGGATGGCACCGGTCAGCGGATAACAGCCCAAGGTGCGGAACCGGACCCATTCCATTTTCGGCGTTTCGCCCGGTGCCAGCGGCATCCGGTCATCGTCGACCATGATCAGCGTGCCATCGCGCTCCACCACCGGCCGTTCAGCGGCCAGGTACAGCGGGACAATCGGAATATTTTCCAGATGGATGTACTGCCAGATGTCCAGTTCGGTCCAGTTGGACAGCGGGAACACCCGGATGCTTTCGCCCTTGCGGACGCGACCGTTATACAAATTCCACAATTCGGGTCGCTGATTCTTCGGATCCCAGCGATGGTTGCGGTCACGGAAGGAGTAAACCCGCTCCTTGGCCCGTGAACGCTCCTC
This sequence comes from Gammaproteobacteria bacterium, assembly GCA_020047885.1. The sequence continues at coordinate 9,403 of JAIFNF010000214.1, forward strand.
ATCGCGGCGCGCGCCACCGAAAGCTGCATCGAAACCATAACGCTCCAGCGCCTGTTTCAGCGACTGGGTTTTCATGATGTCGGTATGCACTTGGGAGCCGTGCGTAAAGGGGTTGACGCCCTGGCGCACCCCGTCTTCGTTGATATTGACCAGCAGTTCCAATCCCAGCCGCTGAGCCTGTGCATCGCGAAACTGGATCATTTCCCGGAATTTCCAGGTCGTGTCGACGTGCAGCAGCGGAAACGGCGGTTTACCGGGATGGAACGCCTTGAGCGCCAGTTGCAGCATCACCGAAGAATCCTTGCCGATCGAGTACAGCATCACCGGCTTTTCAAATTCGGCGACGACCTCGCGGATGATGTGAATGCTCTCCGCTTCGAGTTGCTTGAGATGAGTGAGTTTATGCGGGTCCATGGAATCCAACAGGCAGGCGGCGGAAATGTAACGGCCTCGCTGGTTTTTCGGTGAGCGACCGGCGAGGCGAATGGGGGATGGCGATTGTCGGCTGTCCGGCGCCTCAAGGTCAACAGGTCAAGTTTGAGATCCGCATGGGCGGTGGCAAGCATTTGCAAAATTATTTTGCCTTATACTGTTCAAACAGATGCGGATTCTTCCAGAAGTGTGGCCTGACCTTTGCCCGGTTCCCCTTGATACCCCCCCACCTGAGTCCGAACCATGCCTGATCAATGCGCCCGTTGATGGTATGATTGCGAAGTTGCGGCTTGACCTAATCATTATTGTTGCGGATGTTCTGCATACCTATCGCAATATCGACCGGACAAAGCAGTCCGGTATCTGGTGATGAACTATCTGCAGACCGTGAATTGACCTTTGAACGATAGGCTAAACAGGAGGATTTAAGACCATGCCAAGCGGTTTCGCCGAACGAAGAGCGCCCCTGACCCCTGTGGAATCCCACATCCATTCCGACCGGAACACCGGATCCGCACCGGGTCAGTTTATGGGTGATATCAGCCCTACAGAAACCTGGCAGGCTCTGCAAAGCCAGGCGGAAGCGGTGCTAGTGGATGTTCGCACCCGCGCCGAATGGGCGTATATCGGGGGACCGGACCTCGCCAGTCTGGGTAAACCCGTGATTCAGGTGGAGTGGCAGATGTCCCCGACGATGGATCGCAATCCCGGGTTCGTCAAAGAGTTGCAAGCCCAGGTGACCTCAGGGCAGGTCGTCTACCTCCTGTGCCGCAGCGGCATTCGGTCGCGGAGTGCGGCGGAACTGCTCGGGCAACTCGGCTATACCACCTACAACGTGGCAGAAGGTTTTGAGGGATCTATCGACGGTAACGGCCACCGGGGCGCGAGTGGCTGGCGCGCCGAGAATCTGCCCTGGAAACAAAGCTGATTCGCTATAGGCTTCATCGTCTTTCAGCCGGAATGGCCGACTTCCCGAACCCCGCCGCTTCGCGCCACCCCTCCTTGGCCAAGGAGGGGAATCCGGAAATCCGGCGATCATCGAGAAAGGCTATGTAGCCGCGCCCGCCGCAACACTCAACCTAGCGCCCGGCGAGCGATGCCTTTGGGCTTGCGCTTCTTCAACCGTAGCGCCTCCTTCTGCCGCCGTTCGGCCGAGTCAATCATGATTTCTTGCGTACCCCGTGGGTCATCGCCCTCGCCGGGCGTCCGCTGGAGATAACTGCCATCTGGTTGCATCTCCCAGGCACTGCGCCGGTCGTTGAGTTGCACATCCAGAATCTGCCGCAATTCGCGCTGTAATTCTGGGGTATCCACCGGCGTGACGACCTCGACCCGGCTTTCCAGATTGCGTTTCATGCAGTCGGCAGAACCAATGAAATACTCCTCGTTGCCCCCGTTACGGAAGTGGAAAATCCGCGTGTGTTCCAGGAATCGCCCGACAACGCTGATGACCCGCACCGTATCGGAAATGCCCGGAATGCCCGGTCGCAACCGGCAGGTGTCGCGCACGATCAAATCGACCTTGACGCCCGCCTGAGCCGCCCGGTACAGCGCCGCCGTGACTTCCTTATCTTCCAACGCATTCATTTTGAATTGAATTAGCGCGGACTTGCCAGCGTTGGCGTGACCGATCTCCCGTTCAATCTTCGCCAACAGCGCCGGTTTCAGCACCTTGGGCGCAGGCAGCAGCTTGCGGTAATTGCGCTTGGGGACGTAACCGGTGGTCAGATAGTTGAATAACTCGGTTAAATCCTCGCCAATGATCGGATCGCAGGTCAGCATGCCCAGATCGCTGTACATGCGGGCGGTGCCGGCGTGATAGTTGCCGGTGCCGATATGGGCATAGCGGCGCAGGCCGTTGAAGTCGCGGCGCACGACCAGAATCACCTTGCTGTGGGTTTTCAATCCCACTACGCCATAGGTGACATGAATACCGGCCTCTTCCAGCCGATTCGCCCAGCGGATATTGGCCGCTTCGTCAAACCGCGCTTTCAATTCCACGACAACCGCGACCTGCTTGCCATTTTGCGCGGCGTCAATCAGATATTCGATGATCTTGGAATCTTCCGAGGTGCGATACAGGGTCATCTTGATCGCCAGCACCTTGGGATCGAGGCTGGCTTCCAGCACAAACCGTTCGACGGAAGTCGCAAAGGATTCGTAGGGGTGCTGCAACAGAATCGGCCCGGCTTCGCGGATGATGTGGAAGATATTGCGCTTGTCGTTCAGCTTGGGATGGTCGAGGGGATGGTGCGACGGATCATGCAGTTCGGGTCGGTTAATGGCGACAATCTGGAACAGATCATTGAGCGCCATCATCCCGTCCACTTCAAACACCTCGTTCACCTCATCCAGCCCCAGTTCTGCGGCCAGCATTCCCCGATGGATCGGATCCATATTCTTTTCCACCTCCAGCCGCACAATGGGGGCGACCTTGCGCTCGCGCAGTTCCGATTCAATCATCACCAGCAAATCGTCGGCCTGATCTTCAGCGCGCTCGGTAATCGCGTTGCGGGTCACGCGGAACAGTTCGCAGGCCTCAATAACCATGCCCGGAAACAGCAGATCCAGGTTATTGGCCATGACATCTTCCAACGGGACGTACAGATCCTCATCGCTGACCTTGAGGAAACGTGAAATCCCCGAACCAATAGGCACCTTGATCCGCGCCAGACCACTGGCGTCGTCATTGGCATAGTGAACCGTCACCAGCAAATTGAGCGACAGATTGGAAATGAACGGGAAGGGATGGGCCGGATCCATGGTCTGCGGTGTGACTAGCGGGAAGATGTTGCGGATATAGTAATCCCGCATCAGCTTGCGCTCGGCCTCGGACAGGCGCTTGTAGCTGCGCAGCCGGATACCTTGCGCCTTGAGTAAGTTATGCAAGTGGGAAGCCAGTACCCGCTGCTGATCGACAATATCGCGCACGACAGCCAGACACTCACTCAACTGCTGCTCAGGGCTGCGGCCATCCACCGATAGTTCCCGCACCCGCGCCCCAATTTGCTGTTTCAGCCCGCCGAGGCGCTTCATGAAGAATTCGTTGAGGTTCGAACTGACAATGGCCAGGAATTTGATCCGTTCCAGCAAAGGGGTGCGCTCATCGTGGGCCTCATGGAGCACCCGCTGGTTAAACGCCAGCCAGGTCAGTTCCCGGTTCAAATACCATTCGGGGGCGTTGGAATCAAAAACCGTTGGGGCGGGTTCCGGTTCGGGTTCTGGAGTGATAGCTTCAACCGGGCGTTCACTGGTGCGCTTGCTGCGCGGTGGGGCAGGGGGGGATTCGGCTTCCTGGGCAGGAGCCTGGATAGGGTCAGTCATGATCTTCACGCCTTGGGCTAAAAAAGTGGTCGTTTGTCGTCTTTCAATCTGAAGTAGCCGACTTCTCGAACCACCCCTCCTTCGCCAAGGAGGGGAATCCGCAAATCCGGCGATCATCGGGAAAGGATCTATGGCGAATCAGTGTCCGGCCAGCGCGGATTCCAGCCGTTCGCATAGCGTCCGCAAGACTTCGATGCGCGCATGGCGTTTATCGTTCGCGGCAACCAGCGTCCACGGCGCCTGATGGGTGCTGGTGCGCTCCACCAGGTCGTTGACCGCCAGTTCGTAGTCGGCCCAGCGTTCGCGGTTGCGCCAGTCTTCATCCGTCAGCTTCCAGGCTTTGTAGGCGATCTGTTCGCGTTCCTGGAAGCGCCGTAACTGCTCATCCGGGGTGATGTGCAGCCAGAATTTCAGCAACACGATGCCGCGTTCCACCAACTGCGCTTCAAAGTCGTTAATCTCGGCATAAGCGCGTTGCCATTCGCGGGTGCGGGCGAAGCCTTCGATGCGCTCGACCAGGACCCGCCCATACCAACTGCGGTCATAGATGGTGACCCGACCCGCACGCGGCAGATGTCGCCAGAATCGCCAGAGATAGTTGTGTGCGGCTTCTTCATCGGTGGGGGCGGCGATTTGAATCACCTGATAATCACGGGCGTCTAGGGCGGCGGTGATGCGGCGGATGCTGCCGCCCTTGCCCGCGGCGTCCCAACCCTCGAAGACCAGCAGCGTCGATACCTTCTTCTCACGGGCGGCGCGATGCAGTTGATTGAGTTTAGCCTGGTAACGTTTCAGTTCAGTGTCATAGACGTCCTTGGCCAGGGTTTTGTCCATCGCCAGCCGGGACAGGATCGTGACCACCGGCACCCCCCCGGTGTCCAGAGTGGTCGGCTTCTTCTCGCCGTTGCTGCTGATGGCTGGCGCTTTGGATTCGTCCAGCCGGAAACGGATCGCATCGCGGATGGCCGTCGCGACGGCAACACTGCGATAGCGCTCGTCGTAACCTTCCACAATCTTCCACGGTGCCAGTCCGGTGCTGGTCTTCAGGATCGCTCGTTCGGCGGCGGCGATGAACAGGTCGTACATCTCCCAGTGCTGCCAGTCGCGTTTGGAAATCCGCCAGTGCAGTAGGGGATTTTTCTCCAGTTTGCGTAACCGGTCTTTCTGGGCGTCCTTGGAGAGATGCATCCAGAACTTTAAAATCAGCGCGCCATCATCGGCCAGGGTCTGTTCGAAGGTCTTGATGCGTTCTAGTCGTTCGTCAAAGTTGGCGACATCATCGCGGCCAAACACGCGATTCAGGATGGGCATGGAGTACCAGGAACTGAGGAACAGGCCGATGCGGCCTTTGGGAGGCAGCTCCCGCCAGAATCGCCAGTACTCCGGCCGGTCACGCTCCTCGTCGGACGGCTCGCCGAAGGCACTGGTCATTAACCAGCGTGAATCAAGCCACTCATGCAGTTTGTTGACGGTTTCGCCCTTGCCCGCACCATCCACACCGGCAAATACGACGATAACGGGAAACGGGGCTTTGCGTAATTCCATCTGCATCATCAGCAATTCTTCCCGCAACTGGGAAACCTGCAGGTGATACTCCTCTTTTGGCAGCTTGCGTTGCAGTTCGGCAGTTCTGAACATGGTGATCCTCGCGGGCGAAAATATCGGATAGGCGCTGAAAGAGCAGGCAGCGGGTGAGCGTCCTGTCGGGGATTACAGCCGCCTGGTTTGGTGTTAATCTTAATCCAGTTGACCGACATACGCTCGACTCTCCCGCTTGAGTCCCGACGGCTCCAACCGTAAAAAAAGAGACCAAGCCAATGATCAGTAAAGGAGAAACTAATGAAGCGGCGACTTTTGGCCGGTCTGATTCCCATGTTAATGCCGGTTCTGCTGGCGCTGTCCAACCCCGTCCATGCGGATATTTATGCGTTTGTGGACAAAAACGGGGTGCGGCACCTCAGTAATGTACCCAATGATCCGCGTTATAAACTGGTGATGCGCACCCCCGCCTACAGCAAGCAGGCGACCTTACCTTCCAGTTATGCGCCCATCAATCTGAATGGCGGCGTGACCATCACCCCGCGCAACTATGCGCAAAGAGCCGCCGGGATCAAGCCGCGCCGGGTGAATGAAAAAAACCGCCAGCAGTTCGCCGCCGACGTCAACCGCATTGCCGCCTATCACCGTCTGGAACCGGCACTGCTTCATGCCGTGATCAGCGCCGAGTCTTCCTACAATCCCTGGGCGGTTTCTCCCAAGGGCGCCATGGGTCTGATGCAACTCATGCCGGGTACCGCCGAGCGGTTCGGTGTCAGCAATCCCTATGACCCAGTCGCTAATATGAATGGCGGCGCTCGTTATCTGCGCTGGCTGCTGGACCGGTTTAACGACACGCGCCTGGCGGTCGCTGCTTACAATGCCGGCGAGGGCGCGGTGCAGAAGTATGGCAACCAAATCCCGCCTTATCAGGAAACTCAAACCTATGTCGTGCGCGTGTTGGACTACTACCAACGTTATCGCATGGGTCCTTACAACACCGGGGCGGTGGCGATGAACGCCGGTTATACCGCCGGTTCCGGGGCTAACCGGGGCGCTGGCGGCATCACGATTATCACCCCGCGCACCCGTGGCCGAAATGCCGTCACGCAGGTCACCAACTCCGCGCGTCCCGGCGCGACCCCGGCACCCCGCACGTATCTGACCCCAACCGGCGACCGGGTAATTATGGGCAACAGTTCGGGTAATCGCAGCACGGTTCGTGCTGAGGTGAGCTCGCCCTCGTTTGGTAACCGGTAGCGGATCGGGCGGAGCGTCGTCAATGCATCGCGGAATGGGATTGGTGGCGGGCCTGTTGGCGATCGGCATTAGCGGTGACGTCGGTGCGGCGGAATCGCTGCAACACCGCCGGGAAGCCTTCCAGATCGCCGAGCAGTCCCTGCGCAGTGGAACCTGGGTCGATGTCGCGCCGCTGCGTGATTACCCCCTCTATCCCTATTTGCGTTACCAGGAGTTATCCCGTCGATTGGCGACCGCTCCTGCTGCCGAAGTGCGCGAGTTCCTGCAAACCTGGGGCGATACGCCGCTGGCCGGTTCGTTGCGGACGGCCTGGTTACGGCAACTCGCCAGTAGCCGACGCTGGGACGATTATCTGCGCGATGCGGTTCCGGGGCGTGAACCGACGCTGGAATGCTGGCGGCGGCAGGCGCTGCTGAATACCGGCCAGCGTGATGCCGTTGTGCAGGATTTTGCGGCGCTCTGGTTGCGCGGCAGCTCACTCCCCAATGCCTGTGATCCCGTGATTGCTGTCTGGCAAACCCAGGGTCAACCTTCCCCGGAATTGCGCTGGCAGCGGTTCGCGCTGGCGATGACTGGCGGTGATGCGGCGCTGGCTCGCTTTCTGCGGACGGAGATGACGGCAGCCGATCAGGGGTTGGCGGATGCCTGGCTGGCAGTCGCTGAAGATCCCGCGCTGATTCTGGAGGCAGCGCGGTTCAAGGCTGATGATCCACGCACTCCAGTCATTCTGGTCGATGGGTTGCGCCGCTGGTTGCGCCGTGATGCTCTGGCGGCGGCAGCAGCGCTGGATGCGTTGAAGGCGCGTGACGCAACCCTGATTCCGGCCTTGGCCGAGGTAGAGCGGCAGTTGGCGTTATGGATCGCTAGCGACTATCACCCGACGTCCATGGCGCGGTTGCGGGCGTTGCCGGAAACCGTGGTTGATCAGGACGTGCGGGAATGGCGGGTTCGAGTCGGATTGCGGCAGAGCGATTGGGTCGGCGTCCTCAGTGACATTGAAGCCATGCCGCCGGAGGACCGCAATAGTCCGCGCTGGCAATACTGGCGGGGACGGGCGCTGGAGGCGCTGGGTCGTAGCGAAGAAGCGCGTTCGGCGTATCAGCGCGTCGCGGGCCAGCGTGATTATCACGGATTTCTCGCCGCTGACCGGTTGGGCGTCGCTTATGCGATGACGCACACGCCCCTGGATATTCCGGCAACGGAACTGGATCGCTTGCTGGCCGGTTCGCCGGGTCTGCAACGGGCGCAGGAGTTGTATATTCTGGGCCGTCCAGCCGAGGCGGAGGTGGAATGGCGGTTGGCAACCCGGCTGTTCAATCCGGCGGCGCTGCAACAGGCGGCGCGGCTGGCTCATCGCTGGGATTGGCGCTATCAGGCAATTGTCACCGTCGCCCGTGCTGAACATTGGGATGATTTGGAACTGCGCTTTCCGCTGGCCTACCGTGACCGGGTGCTGGCCAGCACCGGTGCGGAGTCGCCGGTCGATCCGGCCTGGGTGTATGCGGTCATTCGTCAGGAAAGCAGTTTCCGGCCCGACGCCCGTTCACCGGTGGGGGCGCTGGGCTTGATGCAACTGATGCCCGCGACTGGTCAGCAAATCGCCCGGGATTTACGGGAGGCGGATAAGCCTAATCTGCTGCAACCGGACATCAACATTCGCTACGGCGCTTATTATTTGCAACAGATTTTGCAGCGGTTACAGAACCATCCGGTGCTGGCGACCGCGGCCTATAACGCTGGTCCGAATAAAGTGGCGCAATGGTTGCCCACCGGCGATCCATCGCCTGCGGATGTCTGGGCAGAAACCATTCCGTATCGGGAAACGCGGGCCTATGTGCAGCGGGTCATGGAATACGCCGTGGTTTACCGGTTTTTGCTCGGGTTGCAGAGTGCGGAAACCACTTTGGGCGCCCGAATGAAACCGGTGTTACCGGAGTCGGCTGGTGGCGCTTCGGGTTAACGAGCGCTTACGCACCCTACGGCCCTACCAGCCGCAATCCTGGTGGCAGCGCTTCGCCCAGCACGCGCCCGGCGTCGATCTCATCCAGTTCCACCACGTCCTCAACCATTCGTAGCCACGAAGCCGGGGCTTTCGCCGCCCGCAACCGCTGGATCACCCGTTTCCGCAAGCCATCGTTAATATCCCGTTCCCGGTCACCGCTCAAGCGGGTGAGCAGTGTTGCCGCAAAAGCTGCAGGCGTCACTGCCTTCCAGTCCAGGGTTAATACCTGTTCCAGCCATTCTGTGGCAGTGGCGGTTGGAATCACATCATGGGCGCTGCCATAGGCGGGAACCCGCGTCCCCAGCCGACCCACCGCCCACCACAGTTGCGGCGATTCACCCTTGCGCGCCAGTCGCGCTAACAGTAATTCACCGAGTTCGACCTTGCGCGTTCCCGGCAACCGCTCCAGCACCCCCGCCAGTCGCGCCAGGTCCTCGATCCCAGATGACTTTTCCTTAGCGGCTTTCCCGGTCAGGGGGCGCAACCCGGTGAGCAACTCCTCGCCTAACTGCGCCTGAGCCGTAGCATCCAGCCCGCCCGCGACTCGCCGCCATAACGTCCACCATTCCGCCCGATTCTGCGCGTCCTGCGGGTATTGCACACCCTGCTCGTACAGGGTCCACAGTTGTTGAATCCGCCATTCATCCAGGGGATAGCCGAAACCGGGCCGCAGGCAGTAACCAGCCAGGCTGAACCACAACCGTTCGTGATCAACCGACCGCCGCCGCCGCCGGACTCCGGTCCAGAGTACCCTGAACAGTTCACGCAGGAGTGGCGTTTCCCAGGTTTCGCGTTGGCCGAGCAAGCGCTCCAGGTCATTGCGCAGACCCTTGATCTCTTTAGGCTCGACATTGGGGACGCGGGCTCCGTAGAAGCGCTCCAGTCGGGCGATGGCGTCGGGAAAGCGCGGAGGCAGGCGACCTAAAGTGGCCGCATCGCCACCGCGCAATTGAAAAGCCAGCCGCCAACGTCCTTGAGGAACGCTCCCCTCTCCCTCCGGGAGAGGGGTCGGGGGTGAGGGCTGGATCGCCACGCAATCCACGTCCAGCGTTCCCACCTCGGTGAGTTGCGTCACCAGTTGCACCAGCGCCTCGCCCGCGGACTCGCTGTCAATGACCGTCGCGATGGGCGGCAACGGGGTCAAGGTTTCCGCATCCAGCGCGATGACCTCGCCCGGCTGATACGCAGCGTCACCCGTTGACGACAGCACATGGAACTGTACGGGCGCACCGAGTCGCAGCGAGAAAGTGCGATTCAGCCGGATTGCCTGGCCTTCTTCCGCGCCGCGTGGCAACAGGCAAACGCCTTGTTGACGATTACCGTCGCTATCGACCCGCAGGAAATAGCTGCGCGCTGAACCCCCACCGATTTTCAAACCGTGACCGCGCCGGGCCAGTCCATACGCCACAGCTCCCCGCGCCACCGCCAGATCGGGTTCAGGATTATCCAGTTTCCGCAACGGCTGACCGCGCCAGTCACTGAAGATGTCCAGCAACCGACCGGCCAGTGCCGCACCATGGAATACACCGCCGTTGAGCAGCACGGTATCCGGCATGGGCGGGCGGGCAGTGAACGTTTGCTCACCCAGTGCCTGACGGGCGGCGTCGGCATGACGCGCCAGAAACGCTGCCAGATGTCGGCTGATAGCGGGATCTGCGGCATAAGGCAAGCCAAATTCCACCACCGCCCCCCGACGTCCCTGGGGTCGTTCATCGATGTTAATGCGCGGGAGAAAGCCGTCCACCAGCAACACCCCGCGAGCCACTGCCCAGCACCGTGACCGTCACCCGTTCCGGCGCATCATCAGCCAGCAGGCGCTCCTTGGCCGTCCGGCATTGCTGCAACAATTGGGACAGTTCGCCGGCATTCAACCGCCCGCCGCCCAGTCGCGCCTCAACGATCCGCGCCAGGGTCAAATCCATGTTATCGCCACCCAGCATCAGATGATCGCCCACGCCAATCCGGGTCAGTTGCGGGCCGAATTCTCCCCTTTCAATTTGAATCAGGGTCAAATCGGTGGTGCCGCCGCCGACATCGCAGACCAGCAGCAACCGCGCTTCGCCGAGGGCCTCCGCCAGGTCGTCCTGATGGCGATGCAGCCAGTCATAGCAAGCGGCCTGTGGTTCCTCCAGTAAGCGCGCCTGGGGCAGACCGGCCAGATGCGCCGCTTCTACGGTCAACACCCGCGCCGCTTCGTCAAACGATGCGGGAACGGTTAGAACCAGTTCCTGCCGTTCCAGCGGTTGCCGGGGAAAGTGGTGATTCCAAGCGGCGTGAAGATGAGCGAGGTAACTGGCGCTGGCGGCGACCGGCGAGATTTTAGCAACGCCTTCCGCTGCGCCCCAAGGCAGAATCGGCGCAGTGCGATCCACGCCACTGTGGGACAGCCAGCTTTTGGCGCTGGCGACCAGCCGTCCCGGCGTCCGCGAACCACGTTCCTGCGCCAGTTCGCCAAGTACGGCATCAGCAATTTCACCGGGATCAACAAAGAGCCAGGGCAATTGTCGATCTGCCGCCGCCAGTTCGCCCTCTGCCGGGTGGTAACGCATCGATGGCAGCAGAGGTTTAGCCGCCACTGAGCCGGGCGCAACCAGTTGCTCAATGGGGAATAACCGGACCTCGCGGGTTCGATGGGACGCTTTCAAATCGGCGTAGGCGACAACCGTATGCGTCGTGCCGAGGTCAATCCCAACCAGATAGCGGGGTGTGCTGGAACGGGCGATGACTCAGCCCTCCCTGGATAGCGCGAATTTAAGGTGCCTATTTTCCATCCGGTGACCGCGCTCCTTGCTTACCAGGGCGGCAACAATCGCCGAAAACCGTGCGCCAGCACAATCAGCAGAAAGAGTAGATTACGCAAGGGAATCGCCGGCCAGAAATAACGCACCGGCGCGGCGGGCTGGCCGGTGATTTGAACCGTAGACAACCGGTTGGCCAGCGTTCGCAACAAGGGCAGGGAACGCGGCCAGTCCACAATCCCGGATCGCCAGGCTTCGGGAATGCCCGCTTCCCCGACTGTTGCGCCCACTAACGCCCCGGTAATCGCTCCAACGGTATCGGTATCGCCGCCACAGTCCAGTACCGCCGTCAGCGCCTGTTGATAGTCGTCCCCATGCCGGAACCAGGCATAGGCCGCAATGGGAACGGTGTGATAGATATAGCCGGTGACGCCCTTCGCCAGCCCCAGCCGCTCCGCCAGTTCTCCAACCGTGGCGTCATCCCGAGCCGCCTGTTCGATAGCGTCGACCAACATCTGCCAATCCCGATCATCGGAGCCGCAAGCGCGGAGCCGGGCCAGAAATGGTTCCAGCGGCGGGCGTCCGGTCAAGGCATCCTGGACAATCCAGGCCGCCAGTTCGGCAATCGCGGTCGCACCGGTGAGCGCCTTGGGATCGGTATGGGTGATGCGGGTCGAGGCGGCAACGTATGCAGCCCGGCGTTGTGGATCGTTGGCGAAAAAGGCACCGATGACCGCCACGCGCATAGCGGGACCGTTGCCGGCGGAATACACCCCGCTGTATGTCGGCGGGAAGCCCAGCCACAGTTTCCCAATTGCCCGCAAGGTGGCAAAGCCGATGCCGGCAGGCAGCGACAGCAGCCAGCCGCGCAAACTCCAGCCCAGACGGCGGGCGAAGCGTTCGGGGGAATCGGGATGGCGCAGCAGACCCTGGGCGACGAAGACGGTGTGTTCGGTGTCATCGCTGATCATGCCGCGCCCGAAAACCAGCCGATGTCGCCAACCGTTTGGAAACAGGCGTCGAACGCGGCGGCGGGACAAGCCCTCGGCAGGCAGACCCAGGGCATCGCCGACCGCGACGCCGACCAGAAGACCGTGGAGACGGGAAGTTAAAGGGGGTTCTAGGTGATTTCTCATAAAAAACCATACCGAGTTCAATCATATTCCAGAAATTAGCCACGGATAAACACGGATAAACACGGATAATTCTTTGTTTTTCTGTGTCATTCTGTGTCATTCCGTGGCTGGAATTATCACTATTAATTTGAGTGCCATTTTTTTAGAGCTGGCGTACCGGGTTTATTGCTGGCAGCGGACGCCGGTTCCCCCTAGGCCGCAATACCCGCCCGGATTTTTGGCCAGATATTGCTGATGATAGTCCTCCGCATAGTAGAAGGGCGGAGCGTCAGCAATTTCTGTAGTGATTAGGCTGTGACCCGCACGGGTTAAAGCGTCCTGATACGCGTCGCGACTGGCGAGAGCGGCGGCGTGCTGGAGGTCGTTAGCGGTGTAAATAGCGGATCGGTATTGCGTGCCGACATCATTGCCCTGCCGCATCCCCTGGGTCGGGTCATGGGCTTCCCAGAAGACCTGGAGCAGTTGTTCATACTCCATGATGGCTGGATCAAAGATGACCAGTACGGCTTCAGTGTGGCCGGTCTGGCCGCTACAGACTTCTTCATAGGTCGGATGGGGTGTAAAGCCGCCGGCATAGCCGACCGCCGTGCTATAGACGCCGGGTTGCGTCCAGAATTTCCGTTCCGCACCCCAGAAACAGCCCAGTCCGAACAGCGCCGATTCCAGACCGGCGGGAATCGGCGGTTGCAGAGGATGATCGTTGACGTAATGGCGGACGGATACGGGCATCGGGGTTGTCCGACCGGGCAAAGCGGTTTCGGGACGCGGCATCTGGATTTTGCGTGGTAGCCACAGCATAAGTTGCTCCTTGGGGGGATGAACGCTGATTCGACTGGCATCTCGGTGAACGGTTCAGCGAACCATGAGGTACGCAGCGAGCGGGCAATGCTATGATTGAATCACCCAACAATCAGGAGAACTCAACGTGTCCAGATGGCTGTCTCTCACCTTGCTTTGCGTCGGCCTGTCACCCATGGCCGTACCCGCCGCCAGTTACGATTGCACCCGAGCCACGACTCCCGCAGAAATTGCCGTGTGCGACAATCCCGGTCTCAATCAACTCGATGAGGAACTGGCGGTTTTGTACCGCTCGCTGCTGAACTCATTGCCTGTCCGGCAGGCTGACCGGATGCAGCAGGATCAACGCTCCTGGTTGAAAGCGCGTAACAGTTGCGGTGCGGAGGTGCGCTGCCTGAAAGCGCGTTATCAGGAACGTATTGCGCGGTTGAATGAGTATTGAACAGGTCATTCCCACCGAAACAGCCAAGCGCCGATCGCCATGAACCCCAGGCTCATGGCGGTCAGCGTCAGTAGATGCCCGGAGACATCGCTCAGTCCCGCGCCATCGAGCATAATCGCCCGCGCCGCGCTGATAATGTGCGTCAGCGGTGCCAGTTGCGCACACTGTTGCAGGAACGGATGCACGCCTTCCAGGGAAAACCAGACGCCGGATAGAAAGGTCATCGGCCAACTGAGGAAGTTCAGTAATCCCGCCGCCAGTTCCTCACTGGTAGTCCGCGCTGCCACGATCAGGCCTAGGCTGATCAGGCTGATCGCTCCTACCATGCACACCAGAAACAAATCAACGTATGAGCCGTGCATGGGAAAGCCGATAAACTGGTTCGTCCCGACAAATACGGCTACGGTCGTCGTCAGGGTCAGCCAGAGTCGGGACGTAACCTGAGCCAGCAGAAATTCCAGCGGCGTCAGTGGTGTCGCTTTCAAACGCTTGAGCATCCCGTTCTTGCGGTAGCGCACGATCACATAACCGACGCCAAACAGGCAACTGAACATCATGTTCATGGCCAGAATCCCCGGCATCACCCAGTCCACATGGCGAATAGCGCGACCGGTGACGGTTTGCTTGTTGAACGGCGAATCGGCCACATTGGCACCGCGTAACAACCGCTCCAACACATAGCCCGTGGGCGCTTCGTCGTTAATCCAGTACCGCTGCCCAACCGGGTCAATCAGCATATCCAGTTGATGACGCTCGACCTTGGTCAAGGCGGTAGCCGGATCAGCGACTGGAATGAACTGGATATAGCGGGTTGCAAAAAACGCGCTACCAGACTGGGCGCTGGCGTCGCCGATGACGCCCACTTTATAAAGGTTTGGATCCGACCCGGAAAACGCGAAGGCAAATCCGACAATCAGGGATAACGGAAATAGCAGGTTCCAGGTCAGGGTTGAGCGGTCGCGCAGAAACTCGCGATTACGGCAGATGAAGACCGCCCAGAACCGTCGCCCATTCACGAGCGCAGCTCCCGACCGGTCAGTTCCAGAAATAAATCTTCCAGCGTTCGCGGACGAATTTGTAACCGCGCCAGCGAAATGTTCCGCGCCAGCAATTCCTGAATGGCGGCGTTCACGTCGCGGGTGAGAATGTCCACGGTATCGTGCCCCTGGATGACGGTATGTGCGCCGAGTGGAGCCGGGTTTGGGAAATCGGCCAGCGGTAATTGCAGCACCACATCGTCAAAATGCGCCGCCAGCAGTTCGCGGGGAGAGCCTTGAGCGATGATCCGGCCATGATCCATGATGGCGACTTCGTCGCAGAGGTGATAAGCCTCTTCCATGTAGTGCGTGGTCAACACAACGGTTTTGCCCTGCGCCTTGATGCGCTGGATCAGTTCCCAGAAATTGCGCCGAGCCTGTGGATCGAGGCCGGTGGTCGGTTCGTCCAAAAACAGCAGCTCGGGGTCATTGACCAGCGCAATCGCCAGTAGTAAACGCTGGCGTTGACCGCCGGAGAGTTTGCGGGCGTCCCGGTCAAGAAATTCGTCCAATGCACAGATTTCCGCCAGTTCGGCAATGGGCAGGGTGCGGGGGTAGAATCTGCCGAACATCGAGAGATTCTCGCGCCCGGTGATGTGATCTTGCAGCGCCGTGGACTGGAACATGATGCCGATGTCCTGGCGGAAGCGCGGCCCCAGCGGTTTATCCCGGTAACGGATCGCGCCGCTGGAAGGTTCCTGAATGCCTTCCAGCATCTCCACGGTGGTCGTTTTGCCGGCTCCGTTCGGACCCAGCAGGCCAAAACAGCAACCGGCAGAAATGGCCAAGTCAACCCCATTGACGGCCTGAACGCCGCGAAAGTGTTTGACCAGACCGTGAGTCTCGAGCAGAGCGGTCACCGGATTCCCGATCCGGAGGCTTATTCAGCCGCCTCGCTGGCCTCCTGATCAGGGTCATCGTCGTCATCCTTGTCCGTCGCCATGGCCTTGACGTCGACTTCGCTGCTTTCAAACACATGACTGGCGTTGAGCGTCGGACGACTGGGCACCCAGTTTTCGCGACGCAGCAGGTGATAAGCCAACCCGGTACCCGCCGGAATCAACCGCCCCACAATGACGTTCTCTTTCAACCCGCGCAGGTCATCGCGCAAGCCGCGCACTGCCGCTTCCGTGAGCACCCGGGTGGTTTCCTGGAACGAGGCAGCGGAAATAAACGATTCAGTCGCCAACGAAGCCTTGGTGATGCCCAACAGAATGGGTTGCCAGACAGCCGGGAGCCGGTCTTCGGCGATCGCCCGGTCGTTTTCCTCCATGACCCGAGGCCGTTCGACCTGTTCACCCTTGATAAAGACTGTTTCGCCCCCGTCGACGATTTCGACCTTGCGCAGCATCTGGCGGACGATCACTTCAATGTGCTTGTCGTTGATCTTGACGCCCTGCACCCGGTACACGTCCTGAATTTCCTTGGTCAGGTAGGCGGCCA